>NZ_JBSHJY010000023.1:0-50906 GCF_053619715.1 Agromyces sp. NPDC055520
GGCCGCGTGGCGTGAGCCGCGGCATCCGCTCGCCTGTGTTCGACGCAGCCACCCGCGTTTCTGTCGCCCGGCGCGCTCAGCCCGCCGGCGTTTCGGCGGCCCCGCTCAGTCCGCCGGCACGATGTTGTGGTTGTGCCGGAACGCGTTGCCGGGGTCGACCTCGGCCTTGACGCGGCGGAGGCGTTCGAGCGTCGCGGGCGGGTACATCGCCGCAGTCACCTCGTCGTCGAACTCCGCCGCGAAGTTGCCGTAGACGCCGCTCGTGAAGGCGAGGGCGGCATCGCTGCCGACCTTCGCGGCGGCGACCAATTCGGGCGATGCGTCGGCGGGGAGGACGCCGTTGACGATCAGCAGCGCCTCGGCATCGCGCTGGGCGATCGCCGTCGCGTCGGGTGCGACGCGCGAGAACGCGCCGCCGAGGGCACGGAGCAGCACCATGGTCGGCACGTCGCGGGCGTATGCCGCGGACACCGCGTCGAGCAGGGCATCGGAGACGTCGGGCACGAAGCCGTTGCCGCCCACGAAGAGGAACGGCGGGCGACCGGGCGGAGCGTCTTCGAGCAGTTCGCCATAGGCGGTCGGGGCGAGCGACACCTCGACCACCGACGGGAGGTCGAGCAGCGGGGCGAGGAGCTCGCGCAGCTGCGCCTCGCTGCCCTGCAGGGCCACGCCGAGTTGCGGGCCGCCGGGCATCTCGGGGCCGAACGGCGGCATCAGCATGAGCGAGGAGTTCAGCTCGTCGGGACCGGCCCGCATGACGTCGCGCCAGGCGCGGAGCACCGCCGGCACGTCGGAGCGGTCGAACCGCACGTGCCCGCCCACGAGCCCGTCTGCGGGGATCGCCTGGAAGGTGAATCGCGTCGCGACGCCGAAGTTGCCGCCGCCGCCGCGCAGTGCCCAGAAGAGCTCGGGGTGCGACGTCGCGTTCACGGTCAGCACGTCGCCGGCCGCCGTGACGAGTTCGACCTCGCGCAGTGCGTCGATGGCGAGACCCTGCCCGCGCACGAGCCAGCCGATGCCGCCGCCGAGGGCGAGGCCGCCGACTCCGACATCTCGCGTGTCGCCCGAGCTGATGCCCAGGCCGTGGGGTGCGAGGGCCGCCGCGACGTCGCCCCAGCGGGCGCCGCCGCCGACGGCGACGACGCCGTCTGCCGCGACCTCGATCGCGGTGAACCCGGCGAGGTCGACGACGAGGCCGTCGTCGACGGGGAGGAGGCCGTGGCCGCCGCTGCGCACGGCGATCGAGAGACCCGCGGCTGCGGCGACGGCGACCGCGGCCGCGACCTCGGCGGCGGTGCGCGGACGCACGACCGCTTCGGGTTCGCCGATGCCTGCGAAGACCGTGCGGCCGGCGTCGTATTCGGATGCGCCGGGACCATGGGCCCGGCCTGGAACTCGCTCTTTCAGATCGGAGAGAAGAGACATTCCTGCAGTCTTGCAGCGGCCCGCGACATCCGGAATGCTGCTCGCTCAGCGCTGAATCCGTGCGTTCGCATGCACCGGTGCGGGTGTCGGCGGTGAGGCGTACGGTGTCGCGCATGACGCTGAACGACGGCCTCGTCACGGCCAACATCACGATGTCGCTCGACGGTTTCGTCGCGGGGCCGAACCAGACGCGCACCGACCCGCTCGGCGAGGGCGGTGAAGACCTGCATCGGTGGATGTTCGAGCAGCCCGACGAGAACGCCTCGATCGTCGAGCAGATCCTCGCGCCGAACGCGTACATCATGGGCCGCAACATGTTCGGACCGATCCGCGGAGACTGGCCGGGCGGCCCGTCCGATGAGGAGTGGAAGGGCTGGTGGGGCGACGAGCCGCCGTACCACGGGCCGGTCTACGTGCTCACGCATCACCCGCACGACCCGATCGCGATGCAGGGCGGCACGACGTTCCACTTCGTCACAACGGGCATCGACGACGCGCTCGCGCAGGCGAGGGCCGCCGTCGGCGACGGCCGCATCTCGGTCGCGGGTGGTGCGAGTACCGTGCGGCAGTACCTCGCCGCCGGCCTCATCGACCGCATCATCGTCACGATCTCGCCGATGATGCTCGGCAGCGGCGAGCGGCTCTTCGAGGGCATCGACGACCCCGGTCTCACACCGGTCGAGGTGTTGAACACCCCGCTCGCGACGCACATCACCTACGAGCGGCGGCGCTGAGGAACCGGCAGACACCGCGGCGCTTGCTCGCAGAACCGCGAGCGGGCAGGAGATGCCGCTTCATCGGTGCGGGGGCGGCATCTACCGCCCGTTCGCGGTTCCCTATTCTCCGCTCGGGTGAGCGCCTGCCGCATCGACGACCCACGCGTAGGCGAAGGCGCGCTCGCGCCACGCCGAGTACCGGCCCGAGACGCCGCCGTGGCCGGCCGCCATCTCGATCTTCAGTAGCGGGTCGGCGCCGACGTCACGCAAGCGGGCGACCCACTTGGCCGGCTCGACGTAGAGCACGCGCGTGTCGTTGAGCGAGGTCACCGCGAGGATCGGCGGGTAGTGCCTGCCACCGTCGTCGCTGGCGTGCACGTTCTCGATGGGGGAGTACGACTTCATGTACGAGTAGACCTCTTCGTCGTCGAGCGGGTTGCCCCACTCGTCCCACTCGATGACCGTGAGCGGCAGCGACGGGTCGAGGATCGACGTCAGCGGGTCGACGAACGGCACCTCGGCGAGGAAGCCCGAGAAGTACTGGGGCGCGAGGTTCGCGACGGCGCCGATGAGCAGGCCGCCCGCGCTGCCGCCCTGGGCGACGAGCCGGTCGGGGGCCGTGATGTCCTCGTCGATGAGGTGGCGGGCGACCGCAGCGAAGTCGGTGAAGGTGTTGCGCTTCTCGAGCTTCTTGCCGTGCTCGTACCAGAGGCGGCCCATCTCGCCGCCGCCGCGCACGTGCGCCACGGCGAAGATCATGCCGCGGTCGAGCAGTGACAGGCGGGGGATGCCGAAGCCCGGGTCGATCGAGTGCTCGTACGAGCCGTAGCCGTAGAGCAGGGTCGGGGCGGGCGTGCCGAGGTCGACGAGGTCGTGCCGGTAGACGAGCGAGACCGGGATGCGCGTGCCGTCGTCGGCCGTCGCCCACTCGCGCCGCTGCGAGTAGCGGGTCGCGTCGTAGTCGCCGAGCACGGGCTGGCGCTTGCGGAGGCGTCGCTCGCCGGTCGCGACGACGACGTCGTAGACCGTCGAGGGGGTCACGAAGCTCGTGTACCCGATGCGCAGGGTCGGCTGGGCCCAGTCCGGGTTGCCCGAGAGACCAACCGCGAAGAGCGCCTCGTCGAAGGCGAGCTCGTGCAGGGTGTCGTCGGGGGTGGCGCCGGTGGGGATGCCCGCGGCCGGCACCTTCGCGACGGCGACTCGCGGCAGCCCCTCGCGGCGGTACTCGACGGCGACGAAATCGCGGAACGCGTCGACGCCCTCGAGCCGCACAGCGGGGTCGTGCGGCAGCAGCACGCGCCGGTCGCCCTGCGGGTCGGATGCCGCGACGCTCACGAGCTCGAAGTTCACCGCCTCGTCGTTGTGCACGATGAGCAGGCGGTCCTTGCCGCCCGCGATGACGTGCTCGACGTCGTACTCCACCCCGTCCTTCCGGGGCCAGACCACCGAGAACTCGCCCGTCGGCTCGGCGGCGTCGAGCAGCCACGTCTCGCTCGTGACGTTCGAGCCCGCCTCGATCACGAGGTACTTGCGGCTGCGCGTCACGCCGACGCCGAGCCAGAACCGCTCGTCGGGTTCGGTGAAGACCGATACGTCGTCGGATGCCGCGGTGCCGATCTCGTGCCGCCAGATCGTGTCGGGCCGCCAGGACTCGTCGACCGTCGCGTAGAACACGTAGCGTCCGCTGGGGTCGAACGTCGCGCCGCTCGAGGTGCCCTCGATGACGTCGTCGTACTCGCGACCCGAGCCGTCGAGCGAGCGCAGGCGCAGCGTGTAGCGCTCGTCGCCCTCGAGGTCGGTGGCGTAGAGCAGCGTCGACCCGTCGGCGGTGACATCGAAGCTGCCGAGCGAGTAGAAGTCGTGGCCCTCGGCCTCGGCGTTGTCGTCGAGCAGCACCTGCTCGCCGGGCAGCGGCGAGCCCGAGTCATCCGTCACCGGGGGTTCCCAGTCGTCGGGGCCGGTAGCCGGCACCCGGCAGTGGATGCCGTATTCGCGGCCCTCGACCGTGCGGGTGTAGTACCACCAGTCGCCCTCGCGCGTCGGCACGCTGAGGTCGGTCTCCTTCGTGCGGGTCGTGATCTCCTCGAAGATCTGCTCCTGCAGCAGCGCGAGGTGCTCGGTCTTCGCCTTCGTGTAGGCGTTCTCCTCGTGCAGGTGGGCGAGCACCTCGGGGTCGTCCTTCTCGCGCAACCACTCGTAGTCGTCGACGACGACGTCGCCGTGGTGCACGCGTTCGATGGGTCGCTTGTCGGTCTTCGGCGGAGTCAGCACGCTCCCACGCTACGCCGTTTCGCTTTTCAGGAGCGCGTGTTGCGGGGAGGGGTTCCTGCGAGGGGCGGATTCGTTGGGGCGAGTTGGTTAGGTTAGCCTTGGCTCACTTCCCTTTCCCACCATTCACGGAGGCGACGCGTGCCAATCCGCTCGCTCGAGACGACCACGGCGCTGCGCCTGACCCGAGGCCGGTCGTCGGCGCCGGCCCTGATCGGGCCGACGATGATCGACCACGGCGAGCTGCGCGACCGCGTCGCGGCACGCCGTGACGAGCTCGGGCCGCAACGGCGCCTCGTCATGATCGCCGCCGCGAACGAGGTCGAGCCGGTCGTCACCTACCTCGCCGCGCTCGAGGGCGGCCACCCCGTGCTCTTCGTCGACGGCGACCCGGCCGGCAACCGGCAGCACGTCGAGGCGCTCATCGAGCGCTTCGATCCCGACGTGATCGCCGACGGGAAGCACCTCACCGAGCGCCGCGAGGGAACCCGACACGAACTGCACTCCGACCTCGCCCTGCTCGCGAGCACCTCGGGCTCGACCGGTTCGCCGAAGCTCGTGCGCCTCAGCCGCTCGAACCTCGAGAGCAACGCGGTCGCGATCGCCGACTACCTGAACCTCGGCGAGGGCGACCGCGCTGCGACGACGCTGCCGCTGCAGTACTGCTACGGACTCTCGGTCGTCAACAGTCACCTCGTCTCGGGCGGCAGCATCGTGCTGCAGTCGCACTCGGTCGTCGACGACGAGTTCTGGCAGACCTTCGACCGCGCAGAGGCCACCTCGTTCGCGGGCGTGCCGTACACCTTCGACCTGCTCGACGCGAGCGGCTTCGCCGAGCGGGCCACGCCGACCCTGCGCAGCATCACGCAGGCGGGCGGGCGCCTCGCCCCCGAGCGGGTGCGCCGATACGCCCGGCTCGGCCGCGACCGCGGTTTCGCGTTCGTCGTCATGTACGGCCAGACCGAGGCGACCGCGCGCATGGCCTACCTGCCCGCACGGCTCGCCGAGTCGGCCGCGGGTTCGATCGGCGCCCCGATTCCCGGCGGGCGATTCCGCATCGACGCGCCCGACGACCTCGGCGTCGGCGAGCTCGTCTACGACGGACCGAACGTCATGCTGGGCTACGCCGAGCGTCCGGCCGACTTCGCGTCGGGCCGGGTCGTCGACGAGCTTCGCACGGGCGATCTCGCCCGCCGCCGCGACGACGGACTCTACGAGATCGTCGGCCGCAGCAGCCGCTTCGCCAAGGTGTTCGGTCTGCGCATCGACCTCGACCGGGTCGAGCGCCTGCTCGCCGACGGGGGCCTCGAGGCGCGGGCGGCGAGCACCGACGAGCGACTGCTGCTCTTCACGCGCGAGCCGCGCACCGCCGCGCTCGGCAGCGACACGGCGAAGCAGCGCGCCGCCGACGTCACCGGACTGCCCGTGCACGTGATCGCCCACTACGCCGTCGACGAGTTTCCGCGCACGGCGAGCGGCAAACCCGACACCGCCGCACTCGTGCGCCACGCCGCCGCGGTCGACACCCGAAAAGCAGACGGCGGCGTCGCCGAGGCATCCACCGACCGTGTCGCGCCCGACGCGGTTCGCGAGCTGTACGCCGAACTGCTCGACCGACCCGGCGTCACGCTCGACGACTCGTTCTCTGGGCTCGGCGGCGACTCGCTCAGCTACATCGAGGTCTCGCTGCGTCTCGAGGCGCTGCTCGGCACGCTGCCGCGCGAGTGGCCGACCATGACGGTGCGCGAGCTCGGCGCGGTCGCCGCGCCGGCATTCAGGCGAACGGATGCCGCGGCGCCCGAGCATCCCGCGGGCGCCGCGCCTGCCCGCCCGGGCGAGCGCAACGGCGCGGCCGACTCCACCGGCCCGACCGACTCCACCGACCCGACCACCGCAACCGCCCGCCGCGCCCCGCGCCGCCGCCTGCCCCGCATCGAGACGCCCGCCCTGCTGCGTGCCGTCGCGATCGTGCTCATCGTCGGCACGCACGCGAACCTCTTCGACCTCAAGGGCGGCGCGCACCTGCTGCTGGCGGTCGCGGGGTACAACCTCGCGCGGTTCCAGCTGGCGGATGTCGCGGGTCGCTCGCGCCCGATCGCCCTGCTGCGCAGCACGGCGCAGCTCGTCGTGCCCGCGGTGCTCTGGATCGGCTCGGTCGCGCTCGTCACCGGCTACTACCGCCCCGAGACGGTGCTGCTCGTGAACAACTTCGGCGGCGAACCATCTTGGAGCGTGCACTGGCAGTTCTGGTTCATCGAGGCGGTGGCGTGGTCGCTGATCGGGCTCGCGGCGCTGTTCGCGCTGCCGGGGCTCGACCGTCTCGAGCGTCGTCGCCCGTATGCCTTCGCGCTGGGCGTGCTCGCGGCGACGCTCGTCGCCCGCACCCTGCTGCTCGGCGGCGTCGAGGCGCACGCCACCGAGCGCTACGCGACCGCGACGGTCATCTGGTGCCTCGCCCTCGGCTGGCTGATCGCGCGCTCGCGCACCGTGCTGCAGCGCTGGACGGCGTCGGCGATCATGGTCGTGAGCGTCGCGGGGTTCTTCGGCACGGCGCCCCGCGAGGCGATCATCGTCGGCGGACTGCTGCTCGTGATCTGGCTGCCCGCGGTGCCGGTGCCGCGCATGCTCGTGCCCCTCGTCGGAGTGCTCGCCGGGGCATCCATGTTCATCTATCTGACGCACTGGCAGGTGTACCCGCCGCTCGAAGACCACGTGCCGTGGCTCGCGACGCTGCTCTCGCTCGTCGTCGGCATCGCGGCGTGGAAGCTCTACGCGGTCGCCTCGGCGCGCCTCGCCGCGGTCGTCAGGGCCCGTCGGCGCTGACGACGGGCGCCGCCGTCGCGGCGACTCCCGACTCCGCGATGCCCGGGTAGAGCACGACCCCGCCGTCGATGCGCACGTCGACCCGTGCACCGCGGGCGAGTCCGACGACCTCGTGCTGCGGCAGGCGCAGGGCGACCGTCGACGGCGCGCCGTCGCCGATCTGCAGCACGACCTCGGCGGTCGGTCCGACCCGGCGGATGTCGGTGACGACCGCGTTCGACGCCGCCGCGCCCGTGCGCACCTCGAACTGGGCGGGGCGCACCATCGCGACGGAGGCGCCCACGGCACCGCTGCTGCGATCGTGTCGAATCGGGATGCGCCCCAGCACGCAATCGGCGCAGCCGCCGCCGAGCGTGGCGGGCAGCAGCACGGTGCCGCCGAGGAAGGCGGCGATCTCGGGCGTCGCCGGGCTGTCGTAGACCTCTGACGGCACACCCGATTGCGCGAGACGGCCGTCGACCATGATGCCGATGCCCTGGCCGAAGGTGAGGGCCTCGTCTTGGTCGTGGGTGACGAGCACCGCGGTCGTCGCGCTGCGTTCGAGCGCGTCGATGACGGCTCGGCGGGTCTGTTCGCGCAGGCCGGTGTCGAGGGCGCTGAACGGCTCGTCGAGCAGGATGACGGCGGGGCGCGGCGCGAGAGCGCGGGCGAGGGCAACGCGTTGCTGCTGTCCGCCCGAGAGTTGGTGAGGATACCGGTCGGCGAGCACGGGGTCGAGTGCGGCGAGCTCCATCGCCTCGCGGACGCGGGCATCGCGGGCCCGGCCGTCGCGGCCGTGTCGACCGCGGAGCCCGAAGGCGATGTTGCCGGCCACGGTCAAGTGCGGGAACAGGGCGCCGTCTTGCGCCACGTAGCCGATGCCGCGCCGGTGCGCCGGCACCGAGCGGCCGCCGGCGGCACGGCCGATCGTGCCCCGTGCGTTCGCGCCGCGGCCGCCGGCCTCGGCGATCACGCGATCGCCGAGCGTGATGCGCCCGCTGTCGGGCTCTTCGAAGCCGGCGATGAGGCGCAGCAGCGTGCTCTTGCCGCTGCCGGAGGCACCGACGATCGCCGTTCGGGACCCGTCGGGCACCTCGATCGAGATGCCCTCGAGCACCCGGGTGCCGGCGAACGACTTCGAGACGGACTCGATGGAGAGCCTCATCGTGCGCGCCACCCCCTCGCCTGCGCGAACATCAGGCCGACCGCCGGAATCGACAGCAGGATGAGCACGAGCGCGTACGGCGCGGCGCCCGGGTAATCGACGGCGGACGCGGCCGACCAGAACTGGGTGGCGAGCGTGCGCGTGCCGGTCGGAGCGAGCAGCAGCGTGGCCGTGAGCTCGTTCGCGGCGCCGAGCGCGACGAGCGCGGCGCCCGCGGCGATCGACGGGATCAAGAGCGGCACCGTGACCCGCAGTCGTGCTGCGAACGGCGAGACGCCGAGCGAGCGCGCCGCCTCTTCGAGCGACTCGGGCACTTGCGCGATGCCCGCGCGCAGCGACACGAGTGCGCGGGGGAGGAACACGATCACATAGGCCACCATGACGGTGAACGCCGTCTGGTACAAGCCGGGCGCGAGGCGCAGCGTCACGGTGACGAGCGCGAGCGCCACGATGATGGCCGGCAGGCTGCTCGCCACGTAGTATGGCGCCTCGAGGGCACGGCTCAGCCGGCCCGGGAACCGGCCGACGAGCCAGGCCACCGGGAAGGCGACGAGGATCGCGCCGATCGCGCCGCCCGCGCCGAGGAGTGCGGTCTGCACCGCGGCCGTCGGCAGCTCGGCGAACGCGTCGGGGTCGGCCGCGCCGAGCCAGCGCAGCACGCTCGCGAGCGGCACGGCGGTCGAGGCGAGCACGAGCGCGGTGAGCGCGGCGACGGTCGGGGCCGCCGCGCGGCCGAGCCGCAGCGGCACGGCGGGGTGGGGGGTGCCCGAGCCGACGCGCGCGTAGCGACCGCGACCGCGCGCCGACGACTCGGCGATGAGCAGGAGCAGGCAGAGCGTCGTGAGCACGACGCCGAGCGAGGCGGCCGACGGTCCGGCGAACGTCGACTGATACGCGACGACGATCGCCGTCGTGAAGGTGTCGAAGCGCACGAATGCGAACGCGCCGTACTCGGCCAGCAGATGCAGGGCGACGATCAGGCCGCCGCCGAGGATCGCGAGGCGCAGCTGCGGCAGCACGACGCGGGCGAACACCGCCCACGAGCCGTCGCCGAGCGAGCGGGCCGACTCCTCGAGCGCCGGGTCGAGGCCGCGAAGCGTCGCGAGCGCCGGCAGGTAGACGAGCGGGAAGTAGGCGAGCACCGCGACGAGCAGCCCGCCGCCGAGCCCGTGGATCGACGGGATCGCGCTCGCCCAGCCGTAGCTGCTGACGAAGGCCGGAATCGCGAGGGGGGCGGCGAGCAGCACGGCGAACACGCGCCGGCCCGGCAGGTCGGTGCGTTCGACGAGCCAGGCGCCGCCGACGCCGAGCACGATCGTCGTCGGCACGCCGAGCACGAGCAGCAGCACGGTGTTCAGCAGCAGTTCGCCGACGCGGGGCCTGAGCACGAGGTCGGCGAGTTCGCTCCAGCCGATCTCGAACACCGTCGCCACGACGTAGCCGACCGGCACGAGCATCAGCGCGGCGAGCACCGCGACGAGAGCGACGAGCGCGAGCGACGGGCGGCGACCGCCGGCGCCCGGTCGCCCGGCGGCACCCGAACGGCCCCGTCCCGCGACGCGGGACGGGGTGCTCAGGGTTGCTGTGGTCAGAGGAGTCCCGCGTTCGTCATGAGGTCGATGACCTCGGGGCCGTTGAGGGTCGACGGGTCGACGAGCGGCGCGTCGAGCGTGTCGAGCGCGGGCAGCGGCGCCTTGGCCGGAACGCCGCTCGACACCGGGTACTCGAAGCTGTAGCCCTCGCCGAGGATGGTCTGGCCCTCTTCGCCTGCGAGGAAGGCGAGGAACTGCTGCGCCTCCTTCTGGCGCGAGCTCGATGCGAGCACGCCGCCGCCCGAGACGCTCACGAACGCACCCGGGTCCTGCTCGCCGAAGTAGTGCAGCTTCGTGTTGCCACTGTTCTCTGCCGTCTCGTCTTGATCGCGGTACCAGTAGTAGTGGTAGATGACGCCGGCCGGGATCTCGCCGGCGTTCACGGCCTTCATCGTCGCGATGTTGTTCTGGTAGACGGTCGCGTTCTCGGCCATGCCGTCGAGCCAGGCCGCCGTCGACGCCTCGCCCTCGAGCTCGAGCATCGCCGAGACGATCGCCTGGAAGTCGGCACCGCCGGGGGCGGCACCCCAGCGATCCTTCCACTCGGGCTGCTGCAGGTCCATGAGGGAGGCCGGCAGCTCGGCTTCGTCGATGAGCTCGGGGTTGTAGACGAGCACGGTCGAGCGTGCGGCGATGCCCGCCCAGAGCCCGCTCGACGGCCGGTACTGCTCGGGCGTGAGCGCGAGCGTCGCCTCGTCGACCGGCGCGAGCAGCCCGGCGTTCTCGACGAGCGACATGGCCGGCGAGTTCTCGGTGAGGAAGACGTCGGCAGGCGACGCCGCGCCCTCTTGCACGATCTGGTTGCCGAGCTCGCTGTCGGAGCCGTTGCGCAGCACCACCTCGATGCCGGTCTGCTCGGTGAACGCCGCGACCCACTCCTCGGTGAGCTGCTCGTGCTGCGCGTTGTAGACGACGAGCGCGTCGGACGGAGTCTCGTCGGGCGACGCGGGCGCGGAGCATCCGCTCAATGCAAGTGCCGCGACCGCGACGAGGGCGAGCGACGAGAGGGCATGACGGGAGTTCATCGGGCTCTTTCCGAGGGGGAATCGAAGAAAGGGGGAGGAAAGGCTATCCTAACCCCGCCGGGCTTCGATCCTCGTCTCAACCGTCAGCTCAGCCCTCAGTCGCCGACCCTCACCTGCCAGCGACCGCCGCCCTGGTCGACGAGCACGCCGCTCACGCGCAGGCCGTCGTTGCGCTCGGCCGAGAAACCGATCGGCGGCAGCCCGCCCTCGGTGACGGTCATCGCGGCTTCGAACGTCGGCGAGACGAACCCGAGATCTTCGAGCGCGCGTTCGCGCGCCTGCGTGTCCCAGATGCCCGAGAGCACCCAGGCCATGGCGCCCGCCGTGAGCGCCGAGACGAGGAACAGCACGTAGCCGAGCTCGCGCACGGGCTTCGAGCGGCGCCGCCTGCCGATGACCGAGACCACGACTCCCGCGACGAGCACCGCGAGCGGGATCGCGACCGGCCACGGGTTCCACGGCTCGATCGTCACGGTCGCGATCACGTCGGCGGCGAGCGGTCCGGCCGCGGTCATCCGGTCTTGGTCCAGTCGAGGTTGATGACGTCGCCGATGTAGACGTTTTCGCCGAAGTCGTGCACCTGCGGGTTCATGCGCAGCAGTTGCTGCTGCGGCAGGTCGAAACGCTGGGCGATGTCGAAGAAGCTGTCGCCCGAGACGACGACGTAGCTGATGGGCATGCCCGTGCCGTCGAGTGCCGGCGTGCCGTTGGCGCCGTCGCGAGCGCCGAGGTCGACGGCGGGGCCCGGTTCGTAGACGGGCGCCGGCGCGTTCGGCACGGGGTCGGGTGCCGGTGCGGGAGCGGGCTCCGCGGGCGGCGGCGGCGCGGTCGGCGTCGGGGTCGGCGTGGGCTTCGGGGTGGCCGTGACGGTCGCGACGATCGTCACCGGCGGCGGGGCGGGGGGCCCCGCGCACGCGCTCAGCAGCAGCGCACCCGACACCGCGAGCACAGCCGGCGCAAGGGATGCGACATGGCCGCCGACTGCTCGCCTCACCGGGCCTCCAACCGTAGGGTGGCGCGACGAACGCGCCGGTCGGTTCACACTACTCGCCGACCGCCCGGTTGCGACAGGTCGACCTTGGTCGTATTCGCAGCGGGATTCCGACGGCTCCCGCCGTCGCGGCGGTCGGTCGCGGCAGGCGCGACCGCGGTGTCGAGGATCGCCGCGCGGATCAGCGCGAGCCCCTCGGCGAGCCGGGTGTCGCTCGGCGCCGCGTAGCCGAAGACGATGCCGTGTCGCCTGCCGCCGGGCGCCGCGGAGTAGTCGGAGAGCGGCGCGACGGCGACCCCGGCCCCGGCGAGCCGGGTCACGAGGGCAGCGGATGCCGCGGCATCCCGCAGCTCGACGACCGCGTGCAGCCCGCCGTCGAGGCCCGACAGCGGCGCGCCCGCCAGCCCGTCGAGTGCGGCGAGCACAAGGCGGCGGCGGTGGGCGTACTCGCGCCGGGAGGCCGCGATGTGCCGGCGCACGGCGCCGCTCGCGAGCAGTTCGGCGATCGCGAGCTGGGCGACGCCGGGCACGGGGCAGGTCTCGTCGTCGCGAGCGGCGGCGACCGCGGTGCGAAGCCCCGGGTTCGCTCGCGGCAGCACGAGGTAGCCGAGACGGATCCACGGCGTCAGCACCTTCGAGAAGCTGCCGACGAGCACCACACGGCCGGCGTCGTCGAGCGAGGCGAGGGCCGGCAGGGGCGGCCCGAGGTGGCGGAACTCGCTGTCGTAGTCGTCTTCGATCACGAGGGCGTCGTGCACGCGCGCCCAGTCGAGCAGCTCGAGCCGGGTCGCGACGGGCAGGCGCCCGCCGAGCGGGTACTGGTGACTCGGCGTGACCATGACGGCATCGGGCGCGCGCGGCAGGCGCCGCAACGCGCCGACGTCGAAACCGTCGCCGTCGACGCCGAGCGGGCGGGTGGCGACGCCGCGTCGCTCGAACAGTCGCCGGGCAGAGGGGTAGCCCGGGTCTTCGATCGCGAGCACGGGCGGGCGCCGTCCCGGCGCGCGCTCGCCGGCCCCGAGCCTGCCGACCGCGAACCCGCCGGCCGCGAGCCCGCCGGCCGTGAGCCCGCCGGCCGTGAGCACCGAGGCCAGCAACCCGAGCGCCTCGCTCGTGCCGGCCGTGACGACGACGTCGTCGGGCGAGCAGTCGAGCCCGCGCGCGTGCCGCAAGTGGTCGGCGATCTCGGTGCGCAGGCGTGGTTCGCCGAACGGCGGCGGCGAGTCCGCCGGGATCGCCGCCGCCGCCGCGCGGCGCCAGGCCGTGCGCCACGACCGCGAGTCGATGCGCGAGGTCGAGGGTCGCCCGGGCAGCAGGTCGATGCGGGGTGCTGCAGTCGACGAGGCCGGGGGCCCCTCCGGTGCCGCGGGCCCGGTGACGCCGACGGCGGACGCGGGCCACGCGGCATCCGTCGACGATTCGATTCGCGGCTGCAGCTCGGCGACGCGCGTCGCGGCGCCCTGTCTCGTGTCGAGGTAGCCCTCGCCGGCGAGCTGTTCATAGGCCGCGACGACGACGCTGCGCGAGATGCCGAGTGCGCTCGCGAGCGCCCGGGTCGACGGCACGGAGTCGCCGGGGCGCAGACCGCCGCCGAGCACGCGGCGCCGCAGCGCGTCGACGACCTGGGCGCCGAGCGGCGTGGTCGAGCCGCGGTCGAGGCCGATGATCGGGCCGTCCATTCGGCTCCTGACTGGACTGGTTGTTTCTGCGAAAACTGGACTGTGAACGCGACCAGTGTACGACGAGACTCGAAGCGTGACCACGATCGACCCCATAGCCCCAGCGCCCGCAGCCCTTGCGCCCGCAGCCCCAGCACCCTCGACCTCAGCGCCCGCACCCGCGCCCCGCCGCATCCGCCGCCTGTCGGAGCGCCAGACGACCGACCGCGACGCGCTCTTCGAACTGCTCGACTCCGAACTCGTCGGCCACCTCGCGGTCGTCGCCGACGGCGTGCCGATCGTCGTGCCGATGGGCTACGCCCGCGACGGCGAGTACGTGCTCGTGCATGGATCGACCGGCGGCGGATTCGCCCTGCGCGCAGCAGCCGAGGGGCAGACCGTGGCGTTCGCCGTGACCGCACTCGACGGCCTCGTCTTCGCCCGGTCGCTCTTCGACAGCTCGATGAACTATCGCAGCGCGGTCGCGTACGGTGTGCTCGAGCCGGTGGAGGGCGAGCGAGCGGATGCCGCGTTGCTCGCGCTCTCGGAACGGCTCATGCCCGGCCGCCCGGCCGAGGTGCGCGCCATGACCCGCAAGGAGATCGCCGCGACGCGGGTGCTTCGGCTGCGCCTCGACGACGTCGTCATGAAGCAGCGTGCGGCCGGGGCGTCCGAAGCCGTCGACGACGGCGAAGACCACGCGGTGTGGGCCGGCGTCGTGCCGCTCACGCGGCGGTGGGGGCCGGCCGAGCCCTCGGTGCTGACCCGGGCGGGTACCCCGATGCCCGATTCGGTGGTCGCCCTGACGACGTCGACCGGCGACCACGGCAATGTGATGTGAGGTTTCATCGGATTCAGTCGCGGCTCATGCAGGCGGCGGCGCAGACAGGGAAGGAGGTGCACCATGTTCGGAGTCTTCTTCATCGCCGCGATCGCCCTGATCGCGCTCGCGGCGGTCAGCGCCGCGGTCGTGCAGTTCGCCCGCGACGGCTACCGCCGCACGCCGACGCTCGGCCGCTGACCGACGTCGCTGAGCGCCGCCGCCGACCGCCCCCTGTCGCCGCCTCAGGTCGATCTGAGGCGGGCTCCACGCGAAATACGGCGATCGCCCGATGAGCCTCAGGTGCCTTAGCGAGCACGCTGGAGGCATCCGGTCGAACGACCGGAGACAGCCGGGAGGGGCAACATGCAGTTCTCTGCAGACTTCACCACACTGCACGCGCACCAGCACGACGTGCGCCTCGCCGAGCGTGAGCTCGGCCTGCGGCGCGACGCCGACGAGGCCGGTTCGGACGACGCTGCGGCGTCGGCCGAGCCGGTGCGCCGGCACCTCCGCCTGCACCGCGCGCCGCGGCTCGCGGTTCGGTGAGCACGACGGCGCCGACTGCGCCGCCTTCGCCGACAGCGGATCGGCAGGGCGCGTCGGCTTCGAGCACGGCCGGGTCGAACGCGATGCGGGATACCGCGGCATCCCGCATTGTCAGTGGCACGTGGCACGATGAGATCGTGACCACGTCAACGGCGGCCATGGTCGGCCGTGACGCCGACCTCGCGAGGCTCAACGAGCGCCTCGGCGAGGTGCGCGCCGGCGCGCCGTTCACGATCGTGATCGGCGGTGAGGCGGGCATCGGCAAGACCCGGCTCGTGCAGGAGTTCGAGCGGGGGCTGCCCGCCGACATCCGCCTGCTCGCGGGCCAGTGCGTCGATCTCGGCAGCGTCGCCGCACCCTACGCGCCGGTCAAGACGGCGCTTCGCACGCTCATCGCCGAGGTCGGGCCGGAAGCGGTGCTCGACGCCGCCGGCCCCGGGCGACCCGCGCTCGCCGCGCTGCTTCCCGAGCTCGCGGCATCCGACCCCGCCGCCGCCGCAACCGGGCCGCCGGCCGGAGTGGGCGCGGCGACCGGCCAACTGCACGAGGGCATCGCCGTGCTGCTCGAGACGTTCTCGCGCGATCGCCCGATCGTGTTCGTCATCGAAGACCTGCACTGGGTCGACGCGGCGACGCTCGCGCTGCTGCGGTTCCTCATGCGCGCGCTCGGGTCGAGTCGCGTGCTCACGGTGCTCACCTACCGCAGCGAAGACGTCACGAGGGGGCACCCGCTCCGCGCGTTCCTGACCGAGGCCGAGCGCGACCGCTGGGTCGAGCGACGCGACCTCTCGCGCCTCACCAGGGCCCAGGTCAAGCGGTTCGTGAAGGCGCTCATCGCCGACGAGGCGCCGAGCGATCGCGCGCTCGACACGGTGTTCCGCCGCAGCGACGGCGTGCCGTTCTTCGTCGAAGAGCTCGTGGGCATCGACGGCTGTCGTGACGAGGGCTTCGTGCCCGACACGCTGCGCGATCTGCTGCTGGCCCGCTACGAGCGCCTCCCCGAGTCGGCGCAAGAGCTGCTGCGGCTCATCTCGACGGGTGGGGTGCGCGTCTCGCACGCCATGCTCGCCCAGGTGTACCGCGGCAGCGAAGACGACCTCGACGCCGCTGCACGTCAGAGCGTGCAGTTCGGCGTGCTCACGATCGACGGCGACGACTACGCGTTCCGGCACGCGCTCGTGCGCGAGGCGATCCTCGCCGACCTGCTGCCCGGCGAGCGGGCGCGATTCCACGCCAGGTACGCCGAGGCCTACGAGGCGGCCGCCGCGGCGGGCACCCGACGGCTCGCGGCCGAGATCTCGTTCCACTGGCTCGGGGCGCACGACGCGACGCGCGCGTTCCCCGCGACGATCCAGGCCATGCGCGAGGCGCGCGCCGCCGCCGCCTATGCCACCGCCGCCCAGCTCGGCGAGCGGGCGCTCGGCCTGTGGGACGTCGTGCCCGACCCCGAGCAGTCGTCGGGTATGACGAAGCTCGAGCTCATGGGGCGCACGGCC
Organism: Agromyces sp. NPDC055520; assembly: GCF_053619715.1. Classification (NCBI taxonomy): domain Bacteria; kingdom Bacillati; phylum Actinomycetota; class Actinomycetes; order Micrococcales; family Microbacteriaceae; genus Agromyces; species Agromyces sp. NPDC055520. The sequence goes on from NZ_JBSHJY010000023.1 coordinate 16,508, forward strand.
TCGCACTTGCGCAACGCCGGCGAGGGCGAGCGCAGTCTCACGCTCGTGAAGGCCGCGCTCGCCGAGTGCCCGCACGACGACCCGCAGTACCCGCGGTTCCTGCGCGACAAGGCGATGTACCTGGCCAACGTGGGGCGGCCGGGGTCGATCCCCGTGCTCGAAGAGGCACTCGAGGTGCTCGGCGAGGGGCCGAGCGAGATGCGCATGACGGTGCTCATCGTGCTCGCCGGCCGGCTCATGATCGAGGGCCGCATCGACGAGGCCGTCGACACGGCCGAGCGCGCGCTCGAGATCGCGCTCGAGGTCGAGGCGCCGCGCTACGCCTCGACCGCCGCGAACGTCGCCGCCGTCAGCCGGGCGAGCCGCGGCGAGGTCGAAGCGGGGTTCACCGGGCTCGAACGGGCGCGGCAGCTCGCCCACGGCGACGGCGCGGCCATGTTGCGGTACTGGGTGAACGCCTCAGACCTGCACTTCCTCGTCGGCAACCACGCCGAAGCGGTACGGCTCGCCGAAGAGGGGCTCGAACAGGCACGGGCGCAGGGCGTCGAGCGCAGCTCGGGCGTCATCCTCGCGTCGAACGCCGTCGATCCGCTGTTCGCGCTCGGCGAGTGGCAGCGCGCAGCAGCGCTCATCGAACGCGCCCTCGCCCTCGACCCGCCGGGGCCGTTCGGCGTGTACCTGCAGCGGGCCCGCATCTGGTCGACGCTGTGGCTCGGCGACCCCGTGCGCGCCGCAGAACTCTTGCGTGCGTCGCGGCCGCTGATGACCGAGATCATGGCGGTCGAGGTGCAGACGCGACTCAGTGTGAGCCGGGTGGCCGCCGAGGTCGCGCTCGCCGGCGGCGACATCGCGGGGGCGTGGCACGAGGCGAAGCGGGTGCTCGACGAACCGGTGCCGTTGCCCGGCTACAGCCTGCCGCTCGTCTGGGTCGCGGGTCGGGTGGTCGGCGCGGCACGGGTCGGCGGGGTTTCCGACGGCCGCGCGGCAGGGGTCGGTGCGGCAGAGATCAGTGCGGCGGAGCCCGCGCTTCGCGAGGTGCTCGATCACATGAGTATGTGGCCGACGCATTCGCTCTGGGCCGCGTTCTTCGACGCCGAACTCGCGGAGGCGCCGGGTGCCGGTGGCGGCGCAGGCGGTGGCGGTGGCGGTGCCGGCTCGTCCACCGAGGCCTGGCGCGCGGCCGCACGAGCCGCCGCGGCACCGACGGCGCCCGGTTATCTCGCGCCGTACGCGTTGCTTCGTCAGGGTGAGGCCGAGCTCGCCGCCGGTGAACGGGTCGCGGCCAAGACCACCCTGCAGAGCGCATTCGACCTGGCGCTCAGCGGCGGCGTCGTCGCGGTGCGCACTCGCATCGAACAGGTCGCCGCGGCCGCAGCGCTCCCGCTCGACGGCGGCATGGGGTCGGGCCGCGGCAGCGGGGCAGACGGCGGCGGTCCGGGAATCGCGGGCGCCGCGACATCCGACGCCGAGGCGATCGCCGAACTGACCGCCCGAGAGCGGCAGGTGCTCGAACTCATCGCCGAGGGCCTCAGCAACCGCCAGATCGGCGAGCGGCTCTTCATCAGCGGCAAGACGGCGAGCGTGCACGTCTCGGCGATCCTGCGCAAGCTCGGCGCCGCGACCCGCACCGAGGCGGCGTACCGCGCGGGCGCGCTTCGCTGACGTCAGCGCGTCAGCGCGTCAGCGTCTCGGCTCGTCCGCGCCTCAACTCGCCGGCTGAAAGCCCCGCGCCACGTCGATGAGGATGCGCGTGCCGAAGCCGGTCGCGCCCTTCGACCGCCACGAGTCGTCGGCGTCCGACTGCATCGTGCCCGCGATGTCGAGGTGCGCCCACGGCGTCGTGCCGACGAAGTGGTCGAGGAAGAGCGCCGCCGTCGTCGCGCCGGCGAAGGTGCCGCCGAGGTTCGAGAGGTCCGCGACATCCGAATCGAGCTGTTTGCGGTACTTTCGCTCGAGCGGCATGCGCCAGACCTGCTCATCGGTCGCCGCCGACGCGCGCTCGACGGCGGCGAGCGTCGCCTCGGCGTTGCCGAAGAGTGCCGCGGTCGAGGTGCCGAGCGCCATGAGCGCAGCGCCGGTGAGGGTCGCGATGTCGATGATCGTGTCGACGCCCTCCTCGTTGGCGAGGGCGATGGCGTCCATCATCACGAGCCGGCCCTCGGCGTCGGTGTTCTTCACCTCGACGGTCATGCCGTTCCGCGCGGTCAGCACGTCGCCGAGCTGATACGCCGAACCCGACGGCATGTTGTCGGTGCACATGAGCCAGCCGGTCGCGGTCGCGGTGGCATCGAGCGCCCGCAGCGCGGTGAAGGCGCCGAGCACGGATGCCGCGCCGCCCATGTCCATCTTCATGAGCAGGTGCATCGGGTCCGACGGCTTCAGGCTGATGCCGCCCGAGTCGTACATGATGCCCTTGCCGACGAGCCCGAGGTGCCCGGTCGAGGCGCCGGCGGGCGTGTAGCGCAGCTTCACCATGCGCGGCTCCTCGGTCGAGCCGCGGTTGACGCCGAGCAGGCCCCCGCAGCCGAGCTCGATGAGCTGCTGCTTGTCGAACACCTCGACGTCGAAGCCGAACCGCTCGCCGAGGGTGACGGCGACCTCGGCCAGGTCGGTCGCAGTGAGGTGGCCAGGGGGAGTGTTCGCGAGGTCGCGCGCGACGTTCGCCGCGCGGGCGGTGACGAGTCCGCCCTCGATGCCGGCGGCAAGTTCTGCGGCGTCGGCGGTCGCGGCGGTGACGTCGCCGATGCGCAGTGCGAGTCGCTCGAGCCTGCTGTCGGGCTGCTTCGTCGCGCGCCCGGTGTAGCGGTACCCGGCGAGGGCGGCACCCTCGGCGATCGCCTGACCCGCCATGCCGCGGTCGAGCCCGCCGAGCGCAGGGAGCTCGAGGCCGAGACGCGACGCCTTCTTCGACGCCGCACGCACGAAGGTCGCGACGGCATCGCGCAGCCCGTTGGTCGTGAGCTCGGCGGTCGCACCGGCGCCCACGAGCACGATCGGCCGGTCGCCCGGAACGTACAGCGACTGCCCGGCTTTCGCTTCGAATCCGGCGCGCTCCCAGGCCGCCGGGTCCAGCCCGGCGATCGACTCGCCGTCGGCGACCGGGGTGGTGACGAGCACGCCGGTCACCTCGGCGTCGGCCAGCGCGTCGTCGAGCACGACGGCCGCGGTGTAGGCGAGCGACGACACCGCGTCGAAGTCGCCGGGGATGAGCTTGTTCGCGGCGCGAGTCATGCGAACGCCTCCGTTTCATCGTCGAGGTCGGTGAGTTCGTCGGGGTCGACGGGGTCGATCGGGTCGTCGTCGTCGGGCTCGAGCTTCTCGGGCAGTTCGTCGCGGAGTCGGCCGGGCATGCGGGTGGCCGGCACGATCGCGAGCAGCGACAGCGCAGCGAGTCCGAGCAGCGACACCTTCAGCGCCTGCAGTCGCGCCTCGGCGTTGACGATGATCGCTGCGTCGAGTTCGGGGCCGCTCGCGCGGGACTCGAGCACCGCTGCGAGCTGTTCGTTCGTGAGGAAGTCGGCCTCGTTGAAGTTCACCTGAGAGATGAGCTCGTCGGAGATCTCGGGGTGCTCCTGTGCGCCGTTCAGCAGCATGGCCGAGAGCATTCCGACCGCGAAGGCGGTGCCCACGGCGATGCCGACGCTGCCCGAGAGGTTGTGCACGAGCCCGCGCCAGGCGCCGACATCGCCCGCGAGCTGCTTCGGCGCCGACGAGAGCAGCGTGTTGAAGACGAGCGCGACGATGGCGCCCTGCCCGAGGCCGAGCAGGATGAGGCCGGCGATGACGAAGCCCTGGCTCCACTCGCCGCGCACGGTGAAGGCGAGGAGCGTGAGCGCCGACGCGACGACGACGAACCCGGCGCTCGCGATCGCCCGCGGCGCGAACCGGCCGTAGAGCGAGGCGACGAACGTCGAGGCGAGGAAGATCGAGAGCGTGTAGGGGATGATCGAGAACGAGGTCTCGATGCTCGACCGGCCCTGCACGACCTGGATGTACAGCGGGATCAGGAAGTTCGCCGCGGTGCCGACGAAGAGCATGATCGACATGCACGCCGTGATCGCCCGCTCGGAGCCGGTCGCGAGCACCCGCAGGTCGAAGATCCTCGGCTTGCCCTCGCGCCCGCGGCGCCGCAGCCACGAGAAGAAGATCTGTCCGACGACGAGTCCGGCGATCACGAGAAGCGGTGCGGGCGAGATGCCGAGCACGTCGAACGGTGCCTGATCGGTCGCGAGCCAGACGCCCCACGTCGAGAGGCCCGAGAAGCCGAAGCTCAGGAGGATGACGCCGACGGCCGCGAGGATCGCGCCGGTCCAGTCGATCGAGAGACCGGGCTGGGCCGGCACGCGCTTGAGCTTGAAGCTCAGCAGCAGGTTGACGACGGCGAGGGCGACCATGAGCACGAACGACCAGCGCCAGCCGATCGTGTTCGCGAACGAGCCTGCGAGCAGGAGCGCCAGCACGCCGGCCGCGGGGATCGCCGCGGCGAGCAGGCCGATCGCCTTGCCCTGCTGCGGGCCGTGGTAGTTGGTGGCGATGAACACGGTGAGCGCGGGCGCGATGAGCGCGATGACCGCACCCGACGACGCCTGCGCGATGAAGAGCATGGCAGGCGAGACGCTGAGGGCGACGCCGAGCATGGCCACGCCGTGGATCGCGACGGCGATCTGGAACACGCCGCGACTGCCGAACCGGGAACCGACCTTGGCTCCGAGCAGGATGAACGCGGCCATCGCGAAGGTGCCGGCGGTGATCGCCGTGCCGACCGAACTCGCGGGGGTGTCGAGGTCGGTCGTGATGCCGGCCATCGAGACGGTGAGCGCGTTCACCGCGAACGACGCCTGGATCTGCGTCATCACGACGACGATGAGCGCGAGCCACGAGGTCTTCGCGATCGGAGCGGCGACGGATGCTTCGGCGTGCATGCTCATGAACGTCCCCTCGAGTTCCAGCAGCTGCTGTGGTGCTCACGGTAGTCGGTCGGGGGCTCGGGGCGGTGGAGCCCGCGCATTGAACGACGCGACTCGTCACGACTACAGTGAGCGACATGTCAGCCGGGGGGCGTGCGCGGGTCGTGATCACGATCGGCGCGGTCGTCGTCGCCGGTTGGTTCGGGGCCGGATGCCTCGTGGCCGCAGCGCCCGCGGCGTGGTCGATCACCTCGGCCGCGGAACCGCTGTCGACGGATCAGCCGGTGGATCCCGTGGAGTCGGCGGCACCGGAGCCCGAACCCGAGCCGACGCCCACCCCGACGATCGAGCCGACCCCGACCGAGGAGCCGGCACCGACCACGCCGCCTCCGGCGACGGAAGCCCCCGCGACCGAGGTGCCGACTCCGACGCCCGAACCCGAGCCGAGCGAGGCACCGGTGCTCGAGCCGGTCGAGCCGGCCGTGCTCGACGACCATCAGTCGCCGTGGTCGTGGGTCATCGCGGCGCTCGTGCTGCTCGCCAGCGCCGCCGTGCTCTTCGCCGTCCGCAGGCCGGGAACCGATGCGGCGGCCGAGACCGGCTCGCACACCACCGGCCTCCTCGTGCCGGGCGGGCCCGGGCCGGGCGCCTCCCCGCTGCCTGCGGTCACGCTCACCGCGATGGAGGCGATCGGCGAGGCGATGATCGACGCCGGGTACTCGGTGACGACGGTGCAGACCGCGCTTCACGACATCGCGACCGTGAACGCTCTGCCGGCGACCGAGATCATCGTGTTCCCGACCGCGCTGATCGTCTCGGCCCGGGGCGTCGGCGAGCTCAGCACCGGAGCCGTCACGAGCGGACACAACAAGCTGACGCTCTCGCAGATCGATGCGCTGCACCGCACGGTCGACGCCGCTCGCACGGGCGACCTCGATCCGGCGGCGACCGTGCGGGCCATCCGGAAGCTCCGCCGACAGCCGCTGCCGTACTCGTCGACCCAGCGGGTCGTCGCCTACGGGCTGCTCTCGGCGGGGTTGTCGGTGCTGCTCGGCGCATCGTGGGCGGGCACGGGGGTCGCCGCCGTGCTGGGCCTGTTCGCAGGGGCCGCCCTGATCGTCTCGGCCCGCGCCCCGCGCGAGTACCAGGCGCTCGTGACGGTGGGCGTCGCGTTCGTCGTCTCACTGACGGTGTACCTGCTGCTCCACGCGGGGCTCGACCCGGGCGTGCTGCCGGCCCTCATCGCTCCGCTCGTGATGCTGCTGCCCGGGTCGCTCCTCACGACGGGCGTGATCGAGCTCGCGACCGGCCAGATGGTGTCGGGCGGCGGGCGACTCGCCGCCGGCACCATGCAGCTCGTGCTGCTCGCCGTCGGCATCGTCGGTGCCGCTGCTCTCGTCGGGATCCCGGCGATCGCGGCCCCCGCGGCGTCCGGGACGATCGGGCCCATCGCCCCCTGGATCGCCGTCGCCGTGTTCGGCGTCGGAATCGTCGTGTACCAGTGCGGCCGACGCGACTCGCTCGTCTGGATCCTGCTCGTGCTCTACTCGGCGTATGGCGCGCAGGTCATCGGCGACATCTTCTTCGGCGGCGTGCTCTCGGCGTTCGTCGGAGCCTTCGTGATGACGCCCGTCGCGGTGCTCGTGGCGCGCCAGCGCACCGGCCCGCCCGCCGTCGTCAGCTTCCTTCCCGCCTTCTGGCTGCTCGTGCCGGGGGCGCTCGGACTCGTCGGGGTCGCCACCATCCTCAGCGGCGACGAGGCCGGCGCCGACACGCTCGTGACGACGGCGGCGACGATGGTCGCGATCGCGCTCGGCACCCTCGCCGGGTCGGCCATCACGACCAGGCTGCGGTCGTTCAGCGGTCCGCTCCTGTAGCGCGCTCCGATCGGCAGGGCAGCGGATGCCTCGGCGCTAGTCTGTGCCCCATGGATCCCGTCGCGACCACGCTCGTCATCCTCGCGCTCGCGATCATCGCGTTCATGTCGAACCGCGTGCCGCTCGGCATCGTGGCGATCGGCGTCTCCGTCGCACTCTGGGCCACCGGCATCCTCGATCTCGGACAGGCGCTCGCCGGCTTCGGCGACCCGACCGTGATCTTCATCGCCGCCCTCTTCGTCGTGAGCGAGTCGCTCGACTCGACGGGCGTCACGGCCTGGGCGGGGCAGCAGGTCATCGGCCGGGCCGGCACGAAGCGCGGGCCGCTGCTGCTCGTGGTGTGCCTGCTGGTGGCCGGGGTCACCGCGCTCATCAGCATCAACGGGGCCGTGGCGGCACTCATCCCGGTGGTCGTCGTCGTCGCGACCCGTGCGGGCATCGCGCCGTCGCAGATGCTCATGCCGCTCGCGTTCTCGGCGCACGCGGGGTCGCTGCTCGCCCTCACCGGCACCCCGGTGAACATCATCGTGAGCGAGGCGGCCGCCGACGCCGGAGGGCGCCCGTTCGGCTTCTTCGAGTTCGGCCTCGTCGGCGTGCCGCTCGTCGTCGGCACCGTGCTCATCATCTCCCTGTTCGGTCGGCGACTGCTGCCCGAACGGGCCGCGACGAGCCTGCCGCAGGATGTCAGGGCCCACGCCCGCACCCTGCGCGAGCAGTACCACCTGCCCGAGGGCACCGAGCTCATCGGCGTGCGCGAGGGGGTGACCGAGGTGGTCGTGGCCCCGCGCTCGTCGCTCATCGGCATGCACCTCTTCCCCGGGATGTGCACGCCGAGCGGCGATCTCGTCGTGCTCGCGGTGCAGCGGGGCGGTGAAGACCTCGTCGGCGCCGACGCGCTGCTGCAGGCCGGCGACACCCTGCTCGTCACCGGCCCGTGGGGCGATCTCGAGCGAAGCACCGCCGGCCCCGATGTGCTCGTCGTCGACGATCCGGCGACGATGCGCCGTTCGGTGCCGCTCGGCACCGGTGCGAAGCGCGCGATCGCGATCCTCGGCCTGATGGTCGTGCTGCTCGCCACGGGACTCGTACCGCCGGCGATCGCGGGGCTCGCCGCGGCATCCGCTCTTGTGCTGACCAGGGTGGTCAGCCCGACGCAGGCCTACCGCAGCATCTCGTGGACGACAGTCGTGCTCGTGGCCGGCATGATCCCGCTGTCGACGGCGTTCATCACGACCGGCACCGCAGCGCTGATCGCCGACGGACTGATCGGTCTCATCGGCGACGGCTCGCCGTACTTCGCCCTGTTCGCGATCTGCGCGCTCACGATGGTGCTCGGCCAGCTCATCTCGAACACGGCGACCGTGCTCATCGTCGCGCCCGTCGCGGTCGTCGTCGCGGCCGACCTCGGGGTCTCGGTGCTGCCGTTCATGATGGCGCTCACGGTCGCCGGCGCGGCGTCGTTCCTCACCCCGGTCGCGACGCCCGCGAACACCATGGTGCTCGAGCCCGGCGGTTATCGCTTCGGCGACTACTGGAGGCTCGGGTTGCCGCTGCTCCTGCTGTTCCTCGTCGTCGCGGTGTTCTACGTGCCGTTCGTCTGGCCGTTCTGAGCCCGAGCCCGCTCGCCTCAGCCCGCCACCGGCACGAGCAGCGTATTGTCCGGCGCACATTGCAAGCGGGCTCTCCCGCACCGGCGTCAGCTCGGGGCGACGGCCTCGCGCCGTGGGATCCGGAGCAGCGCACCCTCGTGCCGCACCGTCGCCGAGGCGATCGTCATGGCCTCGAGCAGGGCGGAACCCCACTCCTCCGGCGTCCGCGGCAGACCGCCCTCGGCGGCCCGGTGCACGACCGCGGCGAGCGTGGCGTCACCGGCGCCCATGGTGTCGACGATCTCGCCGGGGAGGTCGACGATGCCCGACTGCACGACGGCGTCGCCATGACTGACCGTTGCCCCGTCGCGCCCGGCCGTGGCGAGGATCGCGCCCCGCGCGGCCCGGCGGCCTCGAAGTCGGTCCATGAACGCCTGGAGCGAGTCGTCGAGCAGCAGCTCGGCGTCTTCGTCGCCCACCTTGGTGAGCAGGGCGCGGGAGGCGAAATCCTCGAAGTTCGCGAGGAAGACGGTGCGATCGACGAGCATGCCGGCACGCGGGTTGCCGTCGACGACGACGCGCTGCTCGGGCCGGTCGATGGCGGCGACCAGCGACGCGTACTGGTCTGCGTCGTCGAACGGGAAGCAGCTGACCACGACGAGGTCGGCTGCGTCGATCCCGGCGCGGGTCGCGTCGTCGAAGCGGATGCGGCGCCGCCGCGCGGCCTCGTTGAACTCGTATCGGGGCTCGCCGTCGGTGCGATCCGAGATGGCCCGCGAGGTGCCGAGCGCCGAGGGGCTCTCGATCAGCCGTACGCCGTAATCGCGCAGGTAGGCGCGGATGCGCGAGGCGGGCTCGTCGTCGCCGAGCATGGCGACGAGGGTCACCTGCTCGCCCAGGAGCGCGAGGCCGACCGCGACGTTGAGGGCGGCGCCGCCGACGAACTCACGCGTGCCGCGCGGGTCGCGCAGCTCATCGATGAGCGCGTCGCCGATGACCGTGATGCGCGTGCCGGGATCGGCGTCGTGCCGTGACATCCGCTCAGCCCTCCGTTCGGGGTGCGATCTCGCCCGACCCGCGCTCGATGAGCCGCGTCGGCACGATCGTGCGCGCCGCTGGGGTGGTGTCGCCATCGAGACGGGCGAAGATCCGTTCGGCGGCCGTGCGACCGATCTGCTGGGGGTTCTGCGCCACGACCGTGACGCCGGGGTCGAGCAGGTCGCCGAGCGGCACATCGTCGAAGCCCACGAGTGCCGTGTCGTACTGGCGGCCGAGTTCGCGCAGTGCACGGATGGCGCCGATGGTCACGAGGTTCTGGCTGGAGAAGATCGCGGTCGGCGGGATCGGTGCGTCGAAGAGCGCGAGGGTCGCGGCGTGCGACGTCGCCTCGTCGTGGAGGCCCTCGACGACCAGCTGGTCGCGCGTGGACACCCCGGCCCGGCCGAGTTCGTCGAGGTAGCCGCGGTGACGCTCGCGAGCCGTCTGGATGCCGGGGCGGTCTCCGAGGTAGGCGATGCGCAGATGCCCCCGCTCGAGAAGGTGCCGGGTCGCGAGTGCGGCCCCGTCGGCGTTGTCGCTGATCACGGCGTCCGAGGTGATGCCCGCGGGCTCGCGGTCGACGAAGACGACCGGGGTGCCGCGACGGAGCTCGGGAGCGAGGTAGGCCTGGCTCTCGGTGATGGTGGTGAGGATCAGGCCGTCGACGCGGCGCCGGAGAAAGGCCGAGACCGCCTCCTGCTCGCGCGCCGGATCGTCGTCGAGGCTGGAGGCGAACACCGAGACGCCACGGGCGAGAGCCGCGTCTTCAACGGCGCGGTGCACGGCGCCCGAGAACGGGTTGTCGACGCTGCCGACGAGGAGGCCGAGCGTGCGGGTGCGGCCGTCGGCGCGGCGGAGGTTGCCGGCGTGCAGGTCGGGCTGGTAGTCGAGCGTGCGGGCCGCGGCCTCGACCTTGGCGATCGTGGCCGCAGACACGTTCGGCTCGCCGTTGATGACGCGGGAGACCGTCTTCACGCCGACGCCGGCCAAGGCGGCCACGTGCCGCATCGTCGGTCGCGAACGCGCGCCCTCCGGCATCGAACTCGGATTTGACAACGGTGTCACGATTAGCTCCCAAATATGCAAGTTGGACTTGACTATACATGCGTCCATGGGCTAGACCTAACGTTGACATCGTTGTCAGGAGGACAACGAGTCTTCCCACACCAGAGGAGATTCATCGATGAATCACACAGCAGCCGGTGCGCTCCGCCGCCGTCTCATCACCGCCGGATCGCTCACCGCAGTCGCGGCACTCGCCCTGACCGGCTGCGCCGGCGACAGCGGCACCAATGCTGGCGGCGGCGCTGACGCCGCCGCGATCGGCGTCTCGCTCATCGTCAAGACCACGACCAATCCGTTCTTCGTCGCCATGCAGGACGGCGCGGAGACGGCCGCCGACGAACTCGGCGTCGAGCTCACGCTCGCTGCCGGCAAGGAGGACGGCGACGAGGACACCCAGATCCAGGCGATCGAGAACGCCGTCTCCAAGGGCGACGCCGGCATCCTGATCACGCCGAACGGCCCCGGCGTCGAAGACGCGCTCGTGAAGGCCCGCGACGCCGGGCTCTTCGTGATCGCCCTCGACACGCCGCCGGCCGATCCCGAGGCGGTCGACATCACCTTCGCGACCGACAACTTCGCGGCCGGCCGGGAGATCGGCGAGTGGACCGCGGCCAAGCTCGCAGGCGAGACGGCGACCATCGCGCTCATCGACCTCTTCGACGACAAGATCGTCTCGGTCGACGTCAACCGCGACCAGGGCTTCCTCGACGGCATGGGCATCGACACCGCCGACGCCGAGGTGAACGGCGACGAAGAGGCCACCGGCACGTACAGCGGAGGCGACTACGCGATCGTCGGCAACGAGGCATCCGGTGGCGCCGAAGACGGCGGCCGCACCGCCGCCGAGACCCTGCTCTCGAAGAACCCCGACATCAACGTCGTCTACACGATCAACGAACCGGCCGCCCACGGCGCCTACGAGGCGTTCAAGGCAGCGGGCAAGGACGACGTGATCGTCGTGTCCGTCGACGGCGGTTGCGCCGGCGTCGAGCAGGTCGGCGAGGGCGTCATCGGCGCGACCAGCCAGCAGTACCCGGTCAAGATGGCCGAGCTCGGCGTGCAGGCGATCTTCGACCTCGTGAAGACCGGCAGGGCACCCGAGACGACTGCAGGGCTCGACTTCTTCGACACCGGCGTCGCGCTCGTCACCGACGACCCCCAAGACGGCGTCGATTCCATCGACACCGCACAGGGCGGCGAGATCTGCTGGGGCTGACCCCCGGCACCGCTCACCCACTGAACATCGGAGTATCAACGTGACCCAGCCGACCACCGAGCCGCCGACCTCGGCGCTCGACCTGGCCGAGGAGTTCCTCGACCGAACGACGCCCCTCAGCCGCGTCCGCAACATCCTGCACCGCTATCCGGCCGTCAGTCCGGCGATCGTGCTCGTGCTCGCCGTCATCGTCTTCGGCCTGCTCAACGACCGCTTCCTGAACCCGGCGAACCTCTCGCTCATCACGCAGCAGGTCGCCGTGGTCGGTACCCTCGCCGTCGCCCAGACCCTCATCATCCTCACCGCGGGCATCGACCTCTCGGTCGGTGCGGTCATGGTGCTCAGCTCGATGGTGATGGCGCAGACGAGCGTGCAACTCGGTATCCCCGGGGTGCTCGCCCTGTTCCTGGGCCTCGTCGTCGGCCTCGCGGCCGGCGCGTTCAACGGCTTCCTCGTCACGCGCCTGAAGCTGCCGCCGTTCATCGTGACCCTCGGCACGCTCAGCATCTTCGTCGCGCTCACCCTGCTGTACTCGGGCGGCGCCACCATCCGCGGTGCCGAGATGCCCGAGCTGCTCACCGCGATGGGCGCCACGTTCAACATCGGCGGCGTGAACTTCACCATCGGCGTGCTGATGATGCTGCTCCTCTACGTGGTGGTCGCCCTGATCCTCGCGAAGACGGCCTGGGGCCGCCACGTCTACGCGGTGGGCGACGACCCCGAGGCCGCGCGCCTCGCCGGCATCAGCGTCAACCGGGTGCTGATGAGCGTCTACCTCGCGGCGGGCGCGATCCTCGCGCTCGGCGCCTGGATCCAGATCGGTCGCACCAACGCAGCGTCGCCCAATGCGGGCGCCGAGCTCAACCTCGACTCGATCACCGCCGTCGTCATCGGCGGCACGAGCCTCTTCGGCGGTCGCGGCACCGTGTGGGGCACCCTCCTCGGCGCGCTCATCGTCGGCGTGTTCCGCAACGGCCTGTCACTCGCCGGGCTCGACGTGCTCTGGCAGACGTTCGCCGTCGGCGTGCTCATCATCGTCGCCGTCTCGGTCGACCAGTGGATTCGAAAGGTACGCAAATGACCACCGCAACGGATGCCGCGGGCCAGGCGCCCGCCGCCGGCCCCGCAGAGACCCGAACCCCGATCCTTCGCGCCCGCCGACTCGTGAAGACGTTCGGCCGGGTCGTCGGCCTCGACGGGGTGAGCCTCGAGCTGTACCCCGGCGAGGTGCTCGCGATCATCGGGGACAACGGCGCCGGCAAGTCGACGCTCATCAAGTGCCTCACGGGCGCCGAGGTCCCCGACGAGGGCGAGATCTTCCTCGACCAGAAGCCGGTGCACTTCAGGCGCCCCCAAGACGCCCGCGCCTCCGGCATCGAGACCGTCTACCAGAACCTCGCCGTCTCGCCGGCGCTCGACGTGGCCGCGAACCTGTTCCTCGGGCGCGAGGAGCGAAAACGCGGCATCCTCGGCTCGGTGTTCCGCGTCGTCGACCAGAAGGGCATGAGGGAGAAGGCGCGCAACGAACTGCGTGCGCTCGGCATCTCGACGCTGCAGGACGTGACCGTGCCGGTCGAGAACCTGTCGGGCGGGCAGCGCCAGGCGGTCGCGGTGGCTCGAGCCGCCGCGTTCGGATCGAAGGTCGTCGTGCTCGATGAGCCGACCGCCGCGCTCGGCGTGCGGGAGTCGAACCAGGTGCTCGAGCTCATCAGGAACCTGCGCGATCGCGGCATCCCCGTCATCCTCATCTCGCACAACATGCCACATGTGTTCGACGTCGCCGACCGCATCCACATCCAACGCCTCGGAAAGCGTGCCGCGACGATCACGCCGCAGTCGCACTCGATGACCGACGCGGTCGCGATCATGACCGGCGCAGCACGCGAATGACGGTGACGAATGGCTCGGCGCGCGTCGAACTCATGGCCGAGTTCACGGCCAGGCCGGGGTGCGAGGAGGAGGTGGAGCGCCTTCTCCTCGCCTTCGCGGTCGAAGTGCGCCGAGAACCGGGATGCCTCGACTTCACACCGCATCGGGTGGAGGCGCCTCCGGTCGGCGTGTCGGGGGGTGTCGGGCCGCCCTCGGTGGGGAGCCGATTCATCGTCACCGAGGTCTACAGCGACGGCGCCGCGTTCGCCGCGCATCTCGCCGCTCGGCACGGTGCAGCCTTCAACTCGGCGCTCGCTCCGCTGATCGAGGAGCCGGCATCGGTCCTGACCTTCCTCAGGTCGATCGCCTGACCACGCCGCACAGTCGAGCGCGGGAGGTGCGGAGGGGGCGGTGCGACCCGGGAGAATGGTCTGAGCGCCGAATCCCGCGCCCGTACCACACAGGAGCACCATGAAACCCGGACCGAGGCGCAGCGTCAGCCAGGTCGACATCGTCGACGCCGCGTTCGAGATCCTCGAGCGGAAGGGTTTCGCCGCGGTCTCGGTGCGCGGCGTCGCCGCGGCGCTCGGCCTCACGCCGACGGCGATCTACACGTACTTCCCGTCGAAGAACGCGCTGTTGCGCGCGATGGTCGAAGAGCTGCTGTCGAGCCTCGATCTCGCCGCGGCATCCGACCCCGCCGTCGCCTGGCGCGACCGCGTGCACGCGCTCGCCGCAGCCCTGCGCGCACGGCTCGCCGAGCACACGGGCGCCATGGTGCTCGTCACGAGCGGGCCCCTCGACGGCCATCACGCACTCGGAGTGAGTGAAACCCTCATCGCCGGTTTCATGGCCGATGGCCTGGCGCAGGCCGATGCCGCCCGCGCCGCCCACGCGGTGCGCGCGTACGTGCTCGGCATCGCCGCGCTCGACGCCGCCGAGCGGGTCGACTTCGCAGAGTCCGCGGCGCCCAGCACGGCCGGCGCGCTGTGGTCGGATGCCGCGAGCCACCCCCTCACCGAGGCGACCGCGCACCTCGTGACAGGCGACGGTCCGCCCGATCGCTCGACGGTCGGCGGTGAGCCTCCCGCGTTCGCGTGGGGTCTCGATCGCCTGCTCGACGGCGTGCTCGCTCGCTGAGTCCCGCCTGCCCGCCGACGACTTGTTCCGCCGACCCGTTCCGCCGAGTGTTAACGCCGTGCGCCGAGTGATACCGTTCCGCGCCGCACTGCGCGCCTGAACGTTAACACTCGGCGGGCCGACCCTCGCGCGGTGCGGCGGCGGGCGCGGGCGTTCACCAGCGGTTCCTCACGTACTCGGCCCAGCCCACGAGTGCATCGATCGGCACCGGCGTGCCCGAGTCGTCGGTCACGGTGCCGCGGTAGCTGCCGAAGCACTGGTGCGTCTCGGAGTGGATGACGCCGAACGCCGTCTTCGTGTACCGGTCGTGGAACGGCGTGAAGGTCAGGTCGACGCGGTCGCCCGTGATCGTCCACGGCCGAAGCCAGTCGTTCGCGTCGAAGCTCCAGCGCAGCTCGGCGCCGAGCTTGTGCAGGCGGCCATCGACCGAGAGCGCGTTCTCGGTCGAGCCGGTGCCGTCGGTCCAGAGGCCGCCGAGCTGCAGGCCGAGCCGCCGCCCGCCTTCGATGCCTGAGGCGGCGCCCCAGTGCCAGCGCATCGAGTACGGCCAGCGGCCGCGCCCGTGGTCGAGCACCGCCCAGCTCTCACCGGCCGGCACGTCGTGGGCGACCCCGTCGATCGTGATCGTGCCGCGGGCCGGGCGCGCGACATCCTTCACCGTGTATTGGAACCTCGTGTCGCTCCACGGCACGACGACGCCCATCGCCTCGTGACCGGCAGGCCGTTCGGCGACGATGTCGATCGCGACCCGCTTCGTGGTCGCGGCGATTCGGGTGCCGCCCGAGATCTCGGTGATCGTCGTCTCGATGCCCGGCACGCGGGCGGTCGCCGGTCGCTCGCCGCTGCCTGCGCCCGTGCCTGCGGTGCTGCCGCCGACCTCGCGGAGTGAGCCCGGCAGCTCGACCCCGCGCGAGAGCGGCGTGATCGCGCTCGCATCGATGTCGGTCGAGGTGGCCCGGTCGAACACCCACACCTGATTGATCGTCGCGTAGTCGAGCATCGCGACGGTAACGGCGATGATGTGGTCGGGGGTCGTGATGCCCCAATACTCCCAGCGCTTGTTGCGGCCGGTGCCGGTGCCGCCGGGGCGGATGCCCGAGGTGTCGTGCAGTGGATGCCGCGTCCACCCGACGGCGGCCGGGTTCAGCCTCCCGTTCGGCAGGGTCAGCGAGACGGGCTCGGTGATCTCGCGCTCGTGCGTGAGTGTGGTTCGGGCGTCGTTCACGGCACCTCCTCGTGCGTCGTCGGCAAGTGTACGGGTGCGGGGCGGCCGTGCGCCTCCCGCCCCACGCACGCGGCGAGGCGCCGACCCCCGAAGGGAGCCGACGCCTCGTCGGTGTTGCGGTGTTGCGCGTTGCGGTGTTGCTGTGTTGCGGTGTTGCCGCTCGATCAGCCCGCGCGCGGCGGGGTGATGCTGATCAGCGCGGCCGTGTTGCCCTTCATCGCCTTCTTGACCTGGATGACGGTGCCGAAGCCGACGCCGTCGTCGGCCGGGTTGCCCGAGCCGAACGGGCCGAGGCCGATGTCGACGCCGTCCAACTCCGTGAAACGGTTGCCGGCGAGGTCGTACAGCGGGGTGCTGTACTGCGCGTTGCCCACCGACGGTACGACGGTCGACGCGTCGGCATCGCGGTAGTACAGGTTGCCGTTCGCGGGGTTGACGGCGAAGCCGGGCACCCATCCCTGGTCGTCGGTGAAGGTGCTCACCGGGTCGAGGGCGGGGATGTCGGTGCAGTACTCCGCGAGCGCCGCGTCGGTGATGCACTCGGTGAAGGGGTGGGTCTTCGCGAGTCCGAACGCCGCGTTCGACGACTGCGCACGCGAGGCCATCGCGTTCATCGTCGACGGGTCGAGGTCGGCCGCCGCCCCCGTGCGCTGCAGCGGGTTGAAGTGACTGTCGACGATGAGCAGTCCGCCCTTGGCGCCGTAGCTCGGCAACGCCGTCTCGTTCGCGAGCGGCATGTTCGTGTTGCCGTACGTCGTGTCGCGGTACCAGACGAGCGCACCGGGTGCGTTGTACGCGAGCTTCTCGACCTTCCACGCGCCGGCGCTGTAGACCGAGTTGTAGCCGTACTTCAGCCCCTCGTCGAAGCCGTCGAAGTTGCGCCACTCGACCAGGTAGTACTGCGCCTTGACCGACGTGCCGGAGTCGTGACGCCAGCCGGGGCCGGAGCCGTCGACGAAGGTCGTCGCCTCAGTCGTCCAGCCGGCGTCGCCGCCCTCGACGTCGTCGCTCCACGTGGTGGCGCCGCCACCCGTGACCGCGAAGTCGTCGCTGAACCAGCCGCGCTCCTGGAAGGCTTCATCGGTGGCCATGCGCAGGCGCACCTGCACGGTCGTGCCGGCGAACGACGCCAGGTCGACGTAGTCGTGGCGCCAGCCGTCGGTCGAACCGGTGAGGCCGTACTTCTTGTCGCCGAAGTCGACCATGCGGCCGTTCGGGTCGGAGTAGCCGTCGTTGGTCGTGACGAGCGCGCCGGCCTCGTTGTAGACCTTCTGCTCGTTCCAGGTGGTGCCGCCGTCGGTCGAGATCTCGACGAAGCCGAAGTCCCAGTCCGACTCGATGACGAAGTTGTTCCACATCCAGAACTTCGCGTCGGCAGCTGCGGGCACGTCGATCGTGCGGCTGAGTCGCAGGTCGGCCCACGCGTAATCGGCGCCGGAGTACCACATGTCGGCGCCGCTGTGCGGGTCGGCGAGGGTCACTACCTTGTCGGGCAGGTTGACCTTGACGCCGTCTTCGCTGCCCTTCGCGGGGCGTGACGACTGGCCGACCTTGACGGTCTGCGTGTTGTCACCGGGGTTCACGACGAGCGGGTCGGCCCAGCCGAGCACCCACTTGTCCCAGAGGCCCATGTGGGTCGGCATCGACTGGAAGATCGGGCCCGAGTGCGAACCCGAGCTCATGAGATCCCAGAAGTCGACGTCGCTCGACGCGGCGTTCGAGGTGTCGTAGAGGTCGGGCAGGCCGAGGTCGTGGCCGTACTCGTGCGCGAACACGCCGACGCCCGAGTCTTCGGGCTGAACGATGTAGTTCGAGAGCATCAGCTCGGTGCCGGGGATCTTCGCGCCGCCGACGACGGACGAAGAGTGTGCCCACACGGCGTAGGTGCCCTCGGCACCGCCGCCGCCGGACTTGTCTTCACCGGCGTGCACGAGCACGACGTGGTCGATCACGCCGTCGGGCTCGTTGACGTCGCCGTCGCCGTCACGGTCGCCCTGATCTTCGATGTCGTAATCTGCCCACGGGAAGTCGGGCTGAGCTGTCGCGAGTGCGGCGACCGCGTCGATCGGCAGCTGGCCGGGGCCGAGCTTGTTGGTCGGGTAACCCTGCATGTCCTGCATGGGGCCGGCCTCGTAGACGCCCTTGTCGTTCAGGTGGCAGGTCGTGGCGCCGTAGTACGCCTCGGAGTGCGGCACCGTGACCCACGGGGTCGCCGCGCCGTGCACCGTGTAGGCGCCGCGCGACATCTCCTCGTACATGTTCTTCATCGTGTAACCCGAGATGTCGAAGCCCGGCAGGCCGTCGGGGCCTGTCAGGTCGGTGCGCACACGCTCGGTGAGCCCCTCGTCGGAGAAGAGCATCTTGTTGAAGTGCTCGCTCGAGAAGTCGGGCACCCACATCGAGTTGTTGTCTTCGAGGTCGTACGACGCGGGGTCGGGGATGTTGTTGTGCAGCGGGCCCGACTGCACCGAACCGGGCTTGCAGGTCGTGGCGCCGAACTCGGTCGGCACCTGCAGATCGCTGAAGTCCTCGGTGCCGCCGAACTCGACGAGGATCGTGAGGAGCTTCGCCTCCTGCGTGCTCTTCGACTGCTTCAGGTTCTTCGGGCTCTTGCCCGTCTTCTGCGCCTTCGCCTCGATCTTCGCGAGTTGGCGAGCAGCCGTCGGGTTGCCCTGGGCGAACTTCTGGTCGACCGCCTTGGCGTGCTCGAGTGCGGTCTCCGCGCTCGGCGATCCGGTCTTGTTGCCATTGAGGTCGACGACCGCTTCGTCGTCGGAGGACAACTCGGACTCGGCGCGCGGAGCGACGTAGTTCATGTAGTACTCGGAATCGCTGATCACCGGTGGTGAGACCGGCGAATCCGCAGCGGCCGCTCCGGTCGCGCTGAATGTCACCAGTCCGGTGGCAGCGAGCGCGAGCACCGGGATGACCGCAACCGCGCGCTTGCGCGCGCGGCCCGTGAATCCAGACATGCTTCTCCCTTCGTGCGCCCCATGGAGGTGACCACGGGGCGCGTACGACGCTCGTCGGTGGGCGAACGTACTGGGAATCTTGCCGTGCGGGGGCGCGCCTATGGAAGTGCCGTGAACGGATTCTTCGATGACGACGCGCGTCTGTTGCGTGCGGCCGCAGATTCGTGTCGATACCGCGCGCGCGTCGCCCGCGCGAGGCTGATTCTTGCGCCACCGATACCTCGAGGATTCATCATGATATGAATTCGCCATGAGGATGCCGCGTCCGCCGGTTCCTCGCGGGCCACTTCCACTGCCCACCCCCCTGGCGGGGGGTCGCGGATGGCCCTGCACGAGCATATTCTGACGCCATCCCCGCAGCGTTGTGCTGCCCGGCCGAGCGCCCTTCCGCCCGAACACTCGATCACCTCGATCACCTCGATCCATCGAGTCATGAAGGGAGCTGCATGCGTCGCCCGCTCGCTGCCGCCGTGGTCGCCGTCTGGCTCGTGTTCGGAGGCGCCCTGCTCGGGGCGTTGCCCGCCGCCGCGACGGGCGACGGGCCGACGCCGCCGCTCGTCGACTACTCGTTCGCTCCGGCCGAGGTGACGGTCGGGGCATCCGCCGGCAACGGAACCGACGTCGTCGTGAGCCTGTACCGCGTCGCCGACGGCGCGCTCGTCGACGAATGCCCTGAGGCGTCGCAGAGCACACCGCAGACCGCACAGGAACAGCCCGTGCAGTGCACCTTCGATGCGCTCGAGCCCGGCGCCTGGCGCATCGTGACCGCGCAGGGCAGCGTGAGCGACCCCGACCCCGACCCCGACCCCGACGACGAGGGTGACGACGACAACTGGCACGGCGGCCACTGGGACGGCGAGGGCCACGAGGGCCACTGGCACAACGGCCACTGGCACGAGGGCGATCACCACGACGGCGACGACGACGATGACGGCGACGCCGACCACTCCGCCGACGGCGCGACCGTCGACGACGTCATCGTCATCCCCGCCGCTCCGACGATCGGCATCGCCCAGCTCGCCGCCGACGGTTCGGTCGCGATCGCCGGCACGGGCGCCGCGGGCGACGGCATCGAGGTCGCCGACGCCGAGGGCACGACGGTCTGCGAGGTCACGGTCGACGAGAACGGGCAGTGGGGATGCCTCGTGGCCGGCCCCACCGACGCGACCGCGAGCTTCACCGCGATCGAGCGGAACGCCCGCCCGCTCGCAGAGACGGCCTCCACCTATCGCGCGGGCGGACTCTCGGTCTGGAGCCCGGCCGTCACGGTCGCGCCGCCCGTCGTCGTGCCGCCGACCCTCGACCCGAACTGGATGTTCACGCTCGGCGGCATCGACCCCGCCGGTATCCGCCGGGGTGCGTCGTTCTCGATCGCGGCGTCGAACCTGCCTCCGGGCCTCACGGTGCTGGTCGAACTGCACTCCGACCCGGTGACCCTCGCGTCGGCGACGGTCGGCGCCGACGGGCGCTTCGGCGCCGCCGCGACGATTCCGCTCGACGCGGCACTCGGGCAGCACGCGGTCGTCGTGACGCTCTCGGGCGCGGGCATCACGCCGGCCCAGAAGCAAGTGGCGATCACGATCGTCGAGCCGTCGACGAGCCCGCCCGTCGACCCGCCGGCCCAACCGCCCGTCCAGCCGCCGGCCCAGCCGCCGGCCAACCCCCCGGCCGCCGTGCCCGGCCTGACGGTCGTGCCGGTCGCGGTCGCGCCGGTGAGCGCCGTCGTCGCGGCTGAGGGCACGACGACTCCGGCGGAGCCGGCGGCATCCACCCCCCTGCCCGAAGCGACCGCTGAAACGGTGCCAGAGGTCGAGGTGCCCGCCGAGGTCGCCGAGGGCGAGCACGGCGAACCCGCGGCCGAGGAGGAGGGCGAGGTCGCGCCGAACATCCTCACGGGGGCACTGCAACGCATCGGGGAGGTGCTCGCGAACCCCGCGACGGTCGCGTCGGCGTTCTCGATCGGCCTCGTGCTCGTCGTGCTCGCGGCGGCCCCCGCGCACCTGCTGAACGCCACGATCACCGAGCAGTACCAGCGGTTCAGCGCCCGCGCCGCGCGGTTCCGACTGCCGCGTTGGTACGTCGCAGTCGCCGACTGGATGGCCCGCGAGCCGCTGCTCGCCGCCCTCGCCCTGATCACCGTCACCTCGGTGCTGTT
Organism: Agromyces sp. NPDC055520; assembly: GCF_053619715.1. NCBI lineage: Bacteria > Bacillati > Actinomycetota > Actinomycetes > Micrococcales > Microbacteriaceae > Agromyces > Agromyces sp. NPDC055520. The sequence goes on from NZ_JBSHJY010000023.1 coordinate 37,561, forward strand.
CGGCGTCGCCGACCCGCATTTCGGGTTCAACGACCATTCGCTGCGGCTGCTCATCGCGTGCGCGTTCGCGCTCTTCATCGTCGCGTTCGTGTCGAGTTGGCTCACCGGGCTCATCCTCAAGGTGCGCTGGTCGGTCATCACGCGCATCAGCTTCCGCCCGCTCGGGCTCATCCTGACGCTCGTCGGGGTGCTCGTCTCCCGCTTCCTCGAGTTCTCGCCGGGGTTCCTCGTCGGCCTCGTGCTCGGCCTCTCGATGGCCGAGCCCGCGATGAAGAAGCACGCGTGGCGTGCGGTCGCCATCCGCTCGTCGATCATCATCGTCTTCGGCATCGCGGCCTGGATCGGGTTCAGCGCGATGACCGTGCACGGCGAACCGCACGACTTCCTCGGGGCGCTCCTCGTCGAGACGTGCGTCGCGATCACGACCGAGGGCATCGTGATGCTGCTGATCGACCTGCTGCCGATCAGACTGCTGTCGGGCGAGGTGCTGTTCGCCCACTCGAAGCTGCTGTGGGGCGCCCTCTACCTCGTCGTCACGGTCGTCTTCATCGTCGGCGTCGTCGCGTGGGAGGGGCACTGGCGAGAGCTCGGCGGCTCGCTCTGGCTCTGGATCTCGGTCGTCGGCGCGTTCGCCGTCGTCTGCGTCGCGATCTACCTGTACTTCAGGTTCTGGGCGCCGCCGCTGCCAGAGGAGACCGCCGACGAGGAGGAACCGCTCGCGCGAGTCGAGTGACGCAGGGCGTCCCGAATGGGGCGCCACGCGACATCCGCTCGGCCTACGCTGCAGTGACGGCGGTGCCCGGCACCGCATGGCCGTGGAGGTGCCGAGATGGTCGACCGATCGAAGGCAGGCGAGCGGATGCCGCGTGGCGCGCGCCGCCCGATGGCTCGCAGGCTGCTCGTCGCCGCAGCGACCGGCGGAGGTCGACGACCCCGCGATCGTCGAGTCCACCGCGGGGCGCGACGACGGCAGTGCGCAGTTCAACCCCGGGCTCACGGCGACCGCCGTCGGGTCGACCGGGGTCACGCTCGACAACGGTGAGACCGGTGACACGGTCTCGTTCACGGTCGAGGTCACGCCCGCGACATCCGGCTACTGACGCGTCGGCCGGCGCCTGTGCGGGCGGCTGCGCGCCTGCGCTGTCGTCAGTGCGCCGCCCGACTCAGCCGAGCAGCAGGTTGCGCAACTGGTCGGCCGAATGCACGACGGCCATGGCGTCGGCCGCCTCGGCGGGCGAGCCGTAGCCCCACTCGACGAGGATCGTCGGCACGCCGTTGGCGAGGGCGCCGAGCGTGTCGTAGCCGCGGTCGCCGACCATCACGGCGTGCTCGGTGTCGACACCCGCGGCCTTCAGTCGGCGCAGCGCATCGGCGACGACGTCGGCCTTCGTGCTGCGCTCCTCGTCTTCGCTCGCGCCGGCGATGACCGTGAAGTAGCGGCTCAGACCGGTGTGATCGAGCACCTTGCGGGCCATCGACTCGGGCTTCGAGGTGGCCAGCGCGATCGGCACGCCCGCCGCGTGCAGCCGCTCGAGCACCCCCGCGACACCGGGGAAGACGGGGGAGCGGAGCACGTGCTGGCCGTAGTGGTCGCGGTAGACGTTCAGTGCCTCCCAGGCCTCGGCGTCGTTGAACCCCGCGGTCATGCGCAGGGTGTCGAGCAGCGGCGGGCCGACGTAGCTGCGCAGCACCTCGTCGCTCGGCACGGGCAGGCCGAACTCGGTGAACATGTGGGCGAGCGAGGCGGTGATGTCGGAGGCCGAGTCGACGATCGTGCCGTCGAGGTCGAACAGCACGGCCGACCAGGTGCGCGTCGCTGCGGGCGCTGTCGGTGTGGTCAGGGTCTCGGTGGTCATCGTGACAGCTTAGGCCGCGAAAATCCGAGTGACACTCAGGTTTGACCTCGTGCGGATCGGCGTGGCGCGCCGCCGCCGTCTCGAAACCGCCTCAGAACAGCCGCGAATGCCCGTCGTCGACGCCGCGCATCGCGTCGTAGTCGAGCACGACGCAGCGGATGCCGCGGTCTTCGGCGAGCGTGCGGGCCTGCGGCTTGATCTCTTGCGCGGCGAACACTCCGGTGACGGGCGCGAGCCGGGGATCGCGGTTCATGAGCTCGAGGTAGCGGGTGAGCTGCTCGACGCCGTCGATGTCGCCGCGGCGCTTGAGCTCGACGGCGACGCTTCTGCCCGAGGCATCCGTCGCCAGGATGTCGACCGGCCCGATGGCCGTCATGTATTCGCGGCGAACGAGCCGATGGCCGTCGCCGAGCAGTTCGATCTGCTCGGCGAGCAGCTTCTGCAAGTGCGCCTCGACGCCGTCCTTCTGCAGGCCCGGGTCGATGCCGAGCTCGTGGTTCGAGTCGTGCAGCAGTTCGTGGATCGAGACGATGAGCTGGTCGGCGGTCTTCTGGTGCACGACCTTCCACAGCTCGACGATGCCGGCCTCGCGCTGATCGTCGTCGGGTTCGAGCACCGTAAGGGTGCAGGGTGGGCTCATCCAGTTGAGCGGCTTGTAGCTGCCGCCGTCGGAGTGCACGAGCAGGCTGCCGTCGCCCTTGACCATGAGCAGGCGCGTGGCGAGCGGGAGGTGGGCCGCGAGGCGCCCCGCATAGTCGACGGAGCAGCGGGCGATGACGAGACGCACCCGTCGAGCTTACGCTCCCCTCCCCATGAACGGGTCAGCGGGCGCGCTCGCGGGAGCGCTCGCGGGCGGCGGGGGCGGCGAGGCCCGCCATGACCATGAGCACGAGGATGACGAGCAGGGCGTTCAGCAACCCGAAGTGCTCGCCGAGGAACCCGATGAACGGCGGGCCGACGAGGAAGGCGCAATAGCCGATGATCGCCACGGCGCTCACCCGCGCGGCGGCCTGGGCGCGGTCGGGCACATCGGCGGCCGCCGACATGCCGACCGGGAAGCCCATCGAGGCGCCGATGCCCCAGAGGATCGTGCCGACCACGATCATCCACACCTCGCCGCCGAAGATGAAGAGGCTGAGCCCGACCACGCCGGTGCCGGCGAGCACCTGCAGCGTCAGCACGCGGCCGAAGCGGTCGATGAGCGGGCCGCCGAGCACCCGGGCGGTCGTCATCGACACCGCGAAGACGGTGAAGATCGCGGCCCCCACGGCCGGGTCGAAGCCGTGGCCGTCGACCGCCGCGAGCGTGAGCCAGTCGTTCGCCGACCCCTCGGCGAACGACATGCCGAGCATGATCACGCCGATGAGCAGCAGTCGCACGTCGCCCCAGACCTTGAGGCCGTCGCGGAATCGCTCGGTCCATGGGCGAGTGGATGCCGCGCCGGCACCCTCATCGGCGGCCGCCGGGTCGCCGAGCTCGCTGCGCTTGGGCACGAATCGCACCGACACGATCGCGCCGACCGCGATGATCGCGGCGATCATCGAGAGGTGCAGGGCGACGGGCACGCCGAGGGCCGCGGCCGCGGCCGCCATGCCGGCGCCGGCGACCGTGCCGAACGAGAAGAAGGCATGCATGAGCGGCATCACGGTCTTGCCGAGCTCGCGCTCGGCCTCGGCGCCCTCGACGTTCATCATGACGTCGACCGCGCCGTTGCCGAAGCCGGCGAACGCGAGGCCGATCACGATGAGCGGGATCGACGGCAGCAACGAGCCGCCGAAACCGATGAACACGAGCCCGAGCGAGACGGCCACGAGCGCGCCGGCCATGCCCGCTCGCGCGCCGAAGCGGGCCATGAGCGGCGGCGCGGCGATGAGGCCGAGCACCGCGGCGATCGATCCGGCGAGGATGACGAGGCCGACGCCCTGCGTGCTGAGTCCGGTCGCGTCGCGCACTTCGGGCAGCCGGGCGACCCAGCTCGCGAGGCTGAGCCCCGAGAGGAAGAAGATCGCGAAGATCGCGTTGCGCCATGCGACGAGTTCGCGGCCGGCGCGTGTCGTCTGCGCCGTGTGGCCGGGGGTTGTCATGCTGCCTGTCTCTCCTCCACGATCGCGGATCGAATCGATTCGATCGGCTCGATCACACTAACCGCCGGCCCACGCACCCGCAAGGCGGGCGACAAGCCGCCGAGCAAGCCACCGAGCAGGTGAGCAAGCCGCCGAGCGGGCAGTAGATGCCGCCGATTCCGCGGGGAGGCGGCATCTACTGCCCGTTCGGCGCTGGAGAGAGAGGTGAGGGGGGCGAGTGAGGGCGGGCGTGGGGCGTGGGGCGGAGGTGGGGCGCGGGGGTGGGGGATCGGGGCGACGCGGGCCACGAGGCATCCACTCATCGCCGATACGCGCCACGAGGCATCCACTCATCGCGGATACGATTGATGCGTCATCCGGCGCACCAACCGGACCACTCGCATGGGCCGCCGCACCCAGTGGCTCATGTTCTGAACAACGGAGTTTCGATGAAGGCCCTCTACAAACCCGCCCCCGGCGCCGGCCTCGAGTACGTCGAGCGGCCAGAACCCGTGACGGGCCCGGCCGACGTGAAGATCCGGGTGCTGCGCACCGGCATCTGCGGCACCGACCTGCACATCGAGCAGTGGGACGACTGGGCCGCATCGACGATCGCCGCCCCGCTGATTCCCGGCCACGAGTTCTACGGCGAGGTCGTCGAGGTGGGGCCGCTCGTGCACGACGTCGCCGTCGGCGACCGCGTCTCGGGCGAGGGGCACATCGTGTGCGGCATGTGCCGCAACTGCCGCGCCGGGCGCCGCCAGATGTGCATCCGCACGAAGGGCGTGGGCCTGCATCGCGACGGCGCGTTCGCCGAGTACATCGTCATCCCCGGCCAGAACGTCTGGGTGCACCACGCCGACGTCGACCCCGAGGTGGGCGCGATCTTCGACCCCTTCGGCAACGCCGTGCACACGGCGCTCGCCTTCTCGGTGGTCGGCGAAGACGTGCTCGTCACGGGCAGCGGGCCGATCGGGCTCATGTCTATCGCCGTGGCGCGTCACGTCGGCGCACGATTCATCGTCGCGACGGATGTCTCGCCCGCACGTCTGTCGCTCGCGCTCGAGATGGGCGCCGACGCTGTCGTCGACGTCTCGAAGGAGCGGGTGCGCGCGGCGCAGGAGCGCCTCGGCATGCGCGAGGGCTTCGACGTCGGATTCGAGATGTCGGGGTCGCCGAAGGCGCTGCCCGAGATGATCGAGAACATGAACCACGGCGGGCGCATCGCGATGCTGGGTCTGCCGAGCGAGCCCTACGCGATCGACTGGGGCAAGGTCGTCACGCACATGCTGACGCTCAAGGGCATCTACGGGCGCGAGATGTTCGAGACCTGGAACTCGATGAGCGCGATGCTGCAGACGAGTGCCACACTGCGCGAGCGCGTGGCATCCATCATCAGCGACCGCTACCCGGCGCGCGAGTGGCGTGCGGCATTCGACGCGGCCGCCTCGGGCGGCGTCGGCAAGGTCATCCTCGACTGGACGGAGCTCTGAACATGTACGGAACGGTGAGAGACCAGCTGCGGGCCGAGCTCGACGAGATCGAGGCCGCCGGCCTCACGAAGCGCGAGCGCGGCATCCACGGCCCGCAGTCCTCCGAGATCGAGGTCGCCGGCCGCGAGGTGCTGAACTTCTGCGCCAACAACTACCTCGGGCTCGCGAACGACCCGCGCATCGTCGCGGCGGCGCACGCCGGCCTCGACGACTGGGGCTACGGGCTCGCGAGCGTGCGGTTCATCTGCGGCACGCAAGAGCTGCACCTCGAGCTCGAGAAGCGAGTGTCGTCGTTCCTGGGATACGACGACACGATTCTCTTCTCGTCGTGCTTCGACGCGAACGGCGGCGTCTTCGAGGTGCTCTTCGGGGCCGACGACGCGATCATCAGCGACGAGCTGAACCACGCCTCGATCATCGACGGCATCCGCCTCTCGAAGGCGCGGCGGTTCCGGTATCGCAATCGCGACATGGCCGACCTCGAAGCGCAGCTGGTGGCGGCATCCGATGCCCGACGCCGGGTGATCGTGACCGACGGCGTCTTCTCGATGGACGGCTACATCGCCCCCCTCGCCGAGATCTGCGACCTCGCCGAGAAGTACGACGCGCTCGTCTTCGTCGACGACTCGCACGCCGTCGGGTTCGTCGGCGAGCACGGGCGCGGCACGCCCGAGTACTGCGGCGTCGAGGGCCGGGTCGACATCACGACCGGCACCTTCGGCAAGGCGCTCGGCGGGGCATCCGGCGGCTATGTCGCGGCTCGTCAAGAGGTCGTCGACCTGCTGCGCCAGCGCGCGCGCCCCTACCTCTTCTCGAACACGCTCGCCCCGGCGATCGTGGCGGGCACGATCGAGGCGCTGTCGCTCGTCGCGGGGTCGGGCGAGTTGCGGTCGCGGTTGCGTGCGAACTCGGCGCTGTTCCGTTCATTGATGACGGATGCCTCGTTCGAGCTGCTGCCCGGCGAACACCCCATCGTGCCCGTGATGTTCGGCGACGCCGCGCTCACCGCGCGTCTGGCCGACGCGTTGCTGCGGCACGGGGTGTACGTCACGGCGTTCAGCTTCCCGGTCGTGCCGCGCGGGGCGGCGCGCATCCGTGTGCAGCTGTCGGCGGCGCACTCCGAGGAGGAGATCCGGCGCTGCGTGGCCGCCTTCGTGGCGGCCCGCGACGAGGTGGGCGCGAGCGACACCGTGGGTTGAGCAGCCGCGCCGGCGCCCCTTCGAGACTCGAGCGCGCGCCGGGCGCCGGGCGCCGTCTCGGAACCCGAACGCCCGCGTCAGCGCCCGCGCGCCCCGATCCGGGCGCCGAGCGAGCTCGGTGCGAGCCGTGCGAGGCCCACGAGCAGTCGATACCGAAGCGACGGCACCGAGACGGCCTTGCCGCGTGCGGCATCGCGAAGGCCCTCGGCGACGACCGTCCGGGCGTCGAGCCACATCCAACTCGGAATGCCCTCCTGCCCCGGCGGCAGGCCCAGCCGCTCGTGGAAGTTCGTGTGCGTGTAGCCCGGGCACACGGCGGTCATCGTGACCCCCTTGGGCCCGTACTTCCCATTCGCCCACTCGCTGAACGTGACGAGCCATCCCTTGCACGCGCCGTACGTCGATCGCGGGATGAACGCGGCGACCGACGCGACGTTGATGATGCGGCCGCGCTTGCGAGGGAGCATCGCGCGAAGCGCAGCGTGGCTGAGGCGCATCGGCACCTCGACGTGCAGTTCGAGGTGGCGCACCTCGTCGTCGATGTCGTTGGCCGCGAAGTCGAGCGGAAGGCCGAAGCCCGCGTTGTTCACGAGCAGGTCGATCGGCCGCTCGGGGTCGGAGAGCCGCTCGACGACGAGCTTGAGATGACGCGGCTTCAGCAGGTCGGCGCGCAGCACCTCGACCTCGACGCCGTGCTTGCTGCGGATCCGCTCGGCGAGCTCGTCGAGGGCGGCGCGGTCGCGGGCCACGAGCACGAGATCGGCGCCGGTGGCGGCGAGCTGGCGGGCGAACTCGGCGCCGAGGCCGGAGCTCGCGCCGGTGATGAGGGCGGTTCTCGACATGCCCGCGAGCTTAGGCGATGGCGACGCCACGGGCGCGGCCTCGAAGCCGAAGGTGTCGATCGAATCGATTCGGCTCGGACTCGATTCGGCCTAGACTCGGGCGCATGCAGTCCGATGCTGTTCCACGCCCGACGCTCGCCGATGTCGCGGCACGCGCCGGCGTCTCGCCGTCGACGGCCTCGCTCGCGTTCAGCGGCTCGGGCCCCGTGTCGGCCGCCACGAAAGAGCGGGTGCTCGCCGCGGCATCCGACCTCGGCTATGCGGGCCCCGACCCGCGCGCCCGATCGCTGCGCCGCGGGCGCTCGGGCATCGTCGGCGTCGTGCTCGAAGAGCGCGTGCGGGCGGCGTTCCTCGACCCCGTGAAGATCCAGATGCTCGACGGCATCTCCGAGGGCATCGCGCCCCTCGGTGCGGGCCTGCTGCTGCTGACCGACACCGGTGAGGCGGGCGAGGGTGCGGTCAGCATCGAGAGCGCGCCGGTCGATGCGGTCGTGCTCATCGGCTGCAGCCCGCGCCTGGCGGTGTCGATCGAGGCGCTGCGACGACGCGGCATCCCGGCGGTCGCGATCGAGGGCGAGACCGGGGAAGACATCCCCGAGATCTCGATCGACAACCACCAGGCGACGCGCCGCGGCGCCGAATACCTGCGAGAACTGGGCCATGCGGATGTCGCGATCGTGACCCTGCCCTTCGACGCCGGGCGCACCCGTGGCCCGATCACCGACGAGGTGCTCCGGTCGAGCACCGCGGCGACCGCGAGCCAGCGTCTCGCAGGGGCCCGCGCGGTCTTCCCCGAGGCGACGGGTCGCGTCGCGGGTGCGAGCTCGATCGAAGAGGGCCTCGAGGCCGGCCGGGCGCTGCTCGCCGACCCTGCTCGCCGACCGACCGCCGTCATCGCGCAGAGCGACCTGCTCGCCGCGGGGGTCATCCAGGCTGCCGAAGAGGCCGGTCTGCGCGTGCCCGACGACCTGAGCGTGCTCGGATTCGACGGCATCCGCGTCGACGGACTGCAGCACGATCTCACGACGCTCGCGCAGCCCTCGGTCGCCAAGGGGAGGGCGGCGGGCGAGGCCGTCGTGCAGATGCTCGCGGGCGAACCGCCCCAGTCGCGCTGCTTCACGAGCACGCTGCACGTCGGCGACACGACGGCGCCGCCCCGGCCCGCCGCGCGCTGACCTGGGCACAGGTCGCCGAGCGGGCACTTGATGTCGCCTCCCGTCGGTTGGGGCGGCATCGACTGCCCGTTCGCGGGAGGGAGGTCGGAGTGGGCGGCTGGGCGAGACGGGCGGCTGGGCGAGGGCATTAGGGTTCCGTTAGGAAGATTCACAAATTTGTGAATCTGGCGTAATGTCGGCGCCATGAACACCGTCATCGAAACACGTGGCCTCGAGAAGCGCTTCGGCCGCGTGCGTGCACTCGACGGGCTCGACCTCAGCGTCGAGGCCGGCGAGGTGCACGGGTTCCTGGGCCCGAACGGCGCGGGGAAGTCCACCACGATTCGCGTGCTGCTCGGCCTGATCCGGGCCAGCGGCGGCCACGCGACGCTCTTCGGCCGCGACCCCTGGCGCGACGCCGTCGAGCTGCACCGCCGCATCGCCTACGTGCCCGGCGACGTGAACCTCTGGTCGAACCTCTCGGGCGGCGAGTCGATCGACCTGCTCACGCGCCTGCGCGGCGGCACGACCGACAAGCGCGCCTACTCGGCGCGGCGCGAGCACCTCGCCGAGGTCTTCCAGTTCGACCCGTCGAAGAAGGGCCGCACCTACTCGAAGGGAAACCGGCAGAAGGTCGCCCTCATCGCCGCCCTCGCAACCCCAGCCGACCTCTACATCCTCGACGAGCCCACCTCGGGCCTCGACCCGCTCATGGAGGCGGTCTTCCGGCAGGAGATCACGGCGCTCCTCGGCGACGGCGCGACCGTGCTGCTCTCGAGCCACATCCTCTCCGAGGTCGAGCACCTGTGCGACCGGGTGAGCATCATCCGCGCCGGGCGCACCGTCGAGACGGGAACGCTCGCCGAGCTCCGCCACCTCACGCGCACCGAGATCTCGTTCGCGGGCGAAGGGCTCGACCCCGCCGGCTTCGCGGCCATCCCGGGCGCGCACGACCTCGTGGTCGACGGCGCCAGGGTGCGCTTCACCGCCGACTCCGACGCCATGCCCGAGGTGCTCGCCGCTCTCGGCCGTCTTCGCGCCACGGGCGTCACCGTGAACCCGCCGTCGCTCGAAGAGCTCTTCATGCGGCACTACCACGACGAGATCGCCGAGCCGCAGTCCGCGGCCCCGAGCCTCGAGGGCGTGCGATGAACACGCTGCCGACCCTGCTGCTCGCGCGGTTCCGCCGCGACCGGTGGCAGATCATCGTGTGGATCGCGCTCTTCGCGCTGCTCGAGGTCGTCGGCCGCGCCGCCGTCACCGAGACCTACGGCACCGCGGCAGAGCGCGCGAGCGTCATCAAGCTCGTCATCATGAGCCCGGCGATCCTGATGCTGCGCGGCACCCCGCAGGGCACCGCGGCCGACGCGTTCCAGTTCTTCCTGCTGTTCGGGTTCCTCGGGCTCATGATCGGCCTGATGATGACGTTCCTCGCCGTGCGGCACACGCGCGGCGATGAAGAGGCCGGTCGCGCCGAGCTCGTCGGCTCGACGCCGGCGGGTCGCATCGCGCCGCTCCTCGCGACGGCGCTCGAGGGCGTCATCCTGAGCATCGCGGTCGGCGCGGTCATGGGCGGCGTGGCCTGGGCGTACGGGGCGGATGCCTCGGGCGCACTGTTGTACGCGGCATCCATGTCGGCCGTGGGCATCGCCTATCTCGGCGTCGGTCTGGTGTGCGCGCAGCTCATGCGCACCTCGCGCGGCGCCAACGGCCTCGCGGCCGCGATCGTCACCCTCGGCTACGCCCTGCGCGCGATGGGCGACGCGACGGGCACCGTGCAGCCCGACGGCCTCAGCATGGAGGCCGGATGGTGGAGCTGGCTGAGCCCCATCGGCTGGGGGCAGGCCGTCGCACCCTACACGCACCAGCTCGTCTGGCCGCTCGCGCTGTGCGTCGGCCTGGGCGCGGCGCTCTTCGGCGTCTCGGCCTGGCTGCAGTCGAGCCGCGACCTCGACTCGAGCATCATCCCCGAGCGAGCCGGGCGCTTGCATGCGCCGCTGAGCCTCTCGGGCCCGATCGGGCTGGTCTGGCGCACGCTGCGCAACCCCATCATCGGCTGGACGATCGGCGGCGCGCTCTTCGGCGTCGTGCTCGGCGCGGTCGGGCAGACCGTCGTCGACCTCGTGAACACACCCGACGGGCAGCAGGCCGGTCAGGCGATCAGCGAGACCCTCGCCTCGCTCGCCGGCCCCGATGCGGAGGGCGGCCTGATCGACCTCTTCACGACGGGGCTGTTCGGCCTCGTCGGCGTGCTCGCCGCCGTCGCGGGCGTGCAGGCGATCATGCGAGCCAGGCAGGACGAAGCGGGCGGCACCGCAGAGCTCGTGCTCGCCGCGCCCGTCTCGCGGTTCCGCTGGTTCTCGGCGTACCTGCTGATCGGCGCGGTCTCGGTCGCCGCCGTGCTCGCCTTCGCGGTGCTCGGCGCGTTCCTCGGGCTCATCGGGTCGACGGATGCCTCTGCGCGCATGTCGACCGTCGCCGAAGCCGGTCTCGCTCAGCTGCCGGCCTGCCTCGTGATCGTCGCGGTCGCCGCCCTCGTGTTCGCACTGGTTCCGCGGGCCTCGATCGCCCTCGGCTGGGCGGTGCTGCTCATCGCGATCGTGCTCGGTCAGTTCGGCGGGCTCTTCGGGCTGCCCGAGTGGATGCGCGACATCTCGCCGTTCAGCCACACGCCGATCGTCACCGCCGAGACGATCGACTGGTCGGCGGCGTGGGTGATGGCGGGCATCGCGGTCGTCGTGGCGGCGGGGGCGACGGCCCTCGTGCGGCGGCGGGATCTGGCCCTCGGCGGATGAAGGCGGGCGCGGGGCATCCGCTCTCGCCCCGCTCGTTCTGTGAGGATGGGGAGCATGGCGCGAGACGAACAGGCGATGCACGAGTTCGTCGAGCAGTCCGCCGCGGCGATGGCCGAGGCGGGCTTCCCGCGCATGCCGGCGCGCGTGCTCATGGCGCTCACCGCCGCAGAGTCGCCCGGTCTCACGGCGCGCGAGCTCGGCGACCAGCTCGTCGCGAGCGCCGCCGCGATCTCGGGGGCGGTGCGCTACCTGCAGACGCTGCGCATGGTGCGGTCGGTCTCGCAGCGCGGGTCGCGGCGGGTGCTCTACGAGCTGCCCGAGCACGCCTGGTACACCGTCACGATGGGCAAGAACCCGCTCTACGACCACCTCGAGGCGCTCGCGTCCAAGGCCGTCGAGGCGATCGACGACCCCGACTCGCTCGCCTCGCAGCGCATCGCCGAGATGAGCGACTTCTTCGCGTTCATCCAGCGCCGCATGCCCGAGCTGCTCGTCGAGTGGCGCGCCGAGCGCGGGGCGTGAGCCTGCCCGCTCTCCGCCCCTAGGCTGACGGCATGACCCTCGACCTCGCCGCCGTCTACCGCGACCTGCACGCCAATCCCGAGCTCTCGTTCCAGGAGCACCGCACCGCGGGCATCGTCGCCGAGACGCTCGAAGCGCTCGGGCTGACGGTGACGACGGGCATCGGGCGAACCGGCGTCGTCGGCGTGCTCGAGAACGGCGACGGCCCGGTCGTGCTGCTCCGCGCCGACATGGACGGCCTGCCCGTGCTCGAGTCGACCGGCCTGCCGTACGCGAGCACCGCTCGGGGCACCGACCCCGACGGCAACGATGTTCCGGTCATGCACGCGTGCGGCCACGACGTGCACGTCACGTGCCTGCTCGGTGCCACCGAACGCCTCGTCGCCGATCGCGCCGCATGGTCGGGCACCCTCGTCTCGCTCTTCCAGCCCGCCGAGGAGTGGGGCGGCGGCGCCGAGGAGATGATCGCCGACGGGCTCTACGAGCGGATTCCGAAGCCCGACGTCGTGCTCGGCCAGCACGTCGCCCCGTTCCCCGCCGGGTTCGCCGCGGTTCGCGGCGGTGTGGCGATGGCCGGCGCCGACTCGCTCACGATTCGGCTGCACGGCACCGGCGGGCACGGTTCCCGCCCCGAGACGACGGTCGACCCCGCCTACCTCGCGGCGTCGACGGTCGTGCGACTGCAGGGCATCGTCGCGCGCGAGCTGGCGGCGACGGATGCCGCGGTGGTGACGGTCGGCCAGATCCACGCGGGTCTGAAGAACAACATCATCCCGGCGGAGGCGACCCTCGGACTCAGCGTGCGCACCTTCGACGAGACCGTGCGCACGAAGGTGCTCGCGGCGATCGAGCGCATCGCCCGCGCAGAGGCCGCGGCCTCGGGGGCGCCGCGCGAGCCCGAGTTCGACTACGAGGAGCGCTTCCCGGTCACGGTGAACGAGCCGGCTGCGACCGAGCGCACCGCGGCGGCGCTGCGCGGGGTGCTCGGCGAGCAGCGCGTCATCGACCCCGGCGTGATCTCGGGCAGCGAAGACGTCGGCGTGCTCGCGACCGCGGCCGGCGTGCCGCTCGTGTACTGGTTCCTCGGCGGCTCCGACCCCTCGCTCTTCGGCGACGCGCTCGCGACCGGACGCATGCCGGACGACATCCCCTCGAACCACTCGCCGCACTTCGCGCCGCTCATCGAGCCGACGCTCGGCGTCGGGGTCGACGCGCTCGTCGCCGCAGCGCGGGAGTGGCTCGGCGGGCCCGGCGCCTGATCGCCGGCGTGGCCGGCGCCCTCAGCGCCCCGTGCCCACGACCATCCATGCCGCGCCACGCGCCCTGAGCCCGAGCGTCACCGCCCGCGCACCGAGGTAGCCGATCGCGAACGCTGCCATGAGCCATGCCGGCCCGGCGGCGCCCGGCGGTGCGACGGCGACC
>NZ_JBSHJY010000024.1:0-46209 GCF_053619715.1 Agromyces sp. NPDC055520
GTGCTAGGCCACAGGCGCGGCCTCACGGCGTGCTGCCACGCGGCCCGCAAGCAGCTCTGCGATCTGCACGGCGTTCAGCGCCGCACCCTTGCGCAGGTTGTCGTTCGAGATGAAGAGCACGAGACCCTTGCCCTCGGGCGCCGACTGGTCGCGGCGGATGCGCCCGACGTAGCTCGGGTCGCTGCCGGCCGCCTGCAACGGCGTGGGCACGTCGGAGAGCTCGACACCGGGGGCGGCGGCGAGCAGCTCGGTCGCCCGCTCGGGCGTGATCTCGTTGGCGAACTCGGCGTGGATCGAGAGCGAGTGGCCCGTGAAGACCGGCACGCGCACGCACGTGCCGGCGACGCGCAGGCCCGGCAGCTCGAGGATCTTGCGGCTCTCGTTGCGGAGCTTCTTCTCTTCGTCGGACTCGAGGTCGCCGTCGTCGACGATCGAGCCGGCGAGCGGGATCACGTCGAACGCGATCGTGCGCGGGAACTTCGAGGCTTCGGGGAACTCGACCGCCGAACCGTCTTGCACGAGACGGATCGCGTCTTGCGCGACCGCGGCGCGCGCCTGCTCGAGCAGCTCCTCGCCGCCCGCGAGTCCGGCACCCGAGACCGCCTGGTACGTGCTCACGATGAGTCGCTCGAGGCCGGCCTCGTCGTGCAGCACCTTCAGCACGGGCATCGCGGCCATCGTCGTGCAGTTGGGGTTCGCGATGATGCCCTTGACGGCCTGGTCGATCGCGTGCGGGTTGACCTCGCTCACGACGAGCGGCACCTCGGGGTCCATGCGCCAGCCGCTCGAGTTGTCGACCACGGTCACGCCGGCCGCGGCGAACCGCGGAGCCTGCGCCTTCGAGAGCGTCGCACCCGCCGAGAAGATCGCGATGTCGAGGCCCGTCGGGTCGGCCGTCGAGGCGTCTTCGACGACGATCTGCTCGCCCTTGAACGGCAGTGTCGTGCCCGCCGAGCGGGCAGAGGCGAAGTAGCGGATCGAGGCGACCGGGAAGCCCCGCTCCTCGAGCAGCCGCCGCACGACCGCGCCGACCTGGCCGGTCGCGCCGACGACGCCGATGTTCACTCCGTTGCTCATGTGCTCTTCCTCACTCTTCACTTCAAGTTTGTATGACATCAGCCGCTGTGGAGGACGAACTGATCCAAAGGTGTCCTACAACGGCAGGATCGCCCTACAAAGCGGCAGAGATTCAGCGGCCGGTGCCACCGTGCACGACCGCGTCGTCGTCGCCGTCGAGCTCGAACGCCGTGTGCACCGCGCGTGCCGCGTCGTGCACGCTGTCGGCGCGCGTGACCACCGAGATGCGGATCTCGCTCGTCGAGATCATCTCGATGTTGATGCCCGCGTCGTAGAGCGCCTCGAAGAGACGTGCAGAGACCCCCGTCGCCGAACGCATGGCGTTGCCGACGAGCGAGAGCTTGCCGATCTGGTCGTCGTACTGCAGCGACAGGAACCCGATCGCGTCCTGCTCGTGCGACAGCGCGGTGAGCGCCCGCTCGCCGTCGGCCATCGGCAGCGTGAACGAGATATCGGTGCGACCGGTGGATGCCGCCGACACGTTCTGCACGATCATGTCGACGTTGGCGTTTGTCTTGGCGACGATCTTGAAGATCGCCGCGGCGACGCCCGGCTTGTCGGGCACGCCGACGACCGTGATCTTCGCCTCGGTCAGATCGACCGCGACTCCTGCGATGACGGACTCTTCCACAGCTTCTCCTTCGGGAAGGCGCGTGGGGTCGTAGACGATCGTCCCCTCGCTGTTGTTGAACGACGAGCGCACGTGCAGGGTCACGCCGTGGCGGCGAGCGTATTCCACCGCGCGAATGTGCAGAACCTTGGCTCCGGATGCCGCGAGCTCGAGCATCTCTTCGCTCGTGATCTTGTCGAGCTTGCGGGCCCGTTTCACGATGCGCGGGTCTGAGGTGAAGACGCCGTCGACGTCGGTGTAGATCTCGCAGACATCGGCGTCGAGGGCGGCCGCGAGCGCGACCGCCGTGGTGTCGCTGCCGCCGCGGCCGAGGGTCGTGATGTCGCGGGTGTCGCGGTTGAAACCCTGGAATCCGGCGACGATGACCACCGCGCCGTCGTCGAGCGCCTCGCGGAGGCGCACGGGGGTGACGTCGACGATGCGGGCGGCGCCGTGCGTGGCGTCGGTGATCATGCCGGCCTGGCTGCCCGTGAACGAGCGGGCCTCGTGGCCCATGCCCTTGATCGCCATCGCGAGCAGCGCCATCGAGATGCGCTCACCCGCCGAGAGCAGCATGTCGAGCTCGCGGGGCGCGGGCAGCGGGGTGACCTCGTTCGCGAGATCGAGCAGTTCATCGGTCGAGTCGCCCATCGCAGAGACCGCCACGACGACGTCGTTGCCGGCCTTGCGGGTCTCGACGATGCGCTTGGCGACCCGCTTAATGCTCTCCGCGTCGGCGACGGACGACCCGCCGAACTTCTGCACGATGAGGCTCACGTGGTCTCCCAGGGGTGGATTCGCGCCGCTCGGGTGGCCGGCGCCGGAAGCACCATCATATTGCGGGGCGTATGCGCGCCCCGCAATGTGACGCTTCCTCGGCCCGCAATGGCGTGGGTTCCCGCGATAGCGTGGGGTCATGACGGAGGCGCTCGATGGCTGGTCCGAGTTCAACGTCGCGATGGTCGGCGCCACCGCCGCCCTCGCGGGCCTCCTCATCGTCGCGATGTCGGTGAACATCACCGAGATCATGAGGTCGGTGACGATCCCGCCGCGCGCTGCCGCTTCGATCGCGGCGCTCGTGCTCGCGATCACGGCCGGCGCACTCGGGCTGATCCCCGGTCAGCCCGTCACGGTGTACGGCGTCGAGGTGCTCGTCTCGGCGCTGCTCGCCGGGGCCTTCCAGGTGCACGCGATCCGGGTGGTCATGCGCGAGGATCGCGCCTCGACGATGGAACGCGTGCTCAAGAGCGTCGCAGGTATGCTGCCGATCGCCGGCTTCCTCGCCGGCGCGGTGCTCGTGCTCGCCGGCGTCGTGCAGGCCGGGCTCATCGCGATGGCGATCGGTTCGGTGCTCGCGGTGATCGCGGCGCTGCTCATGGCGTGGGTCGTGCTCGTCGAGGTGCTGCGGTAGGTCCACAGGGCAAGCGGATGCCGCGACCCGACGCGCCCCCGGTCAGCGCAGGTCGACCCGGATCACCGAACCGTCGCCCGCCGAGACCGAGCCGACCGTGACGAAGGCGGAGTTGCCACGGATCGCCACACCGTAGGGCGCCGACAGGTTCGCGACGACCGCCTCGTGCACGGAGCCGCCCGCGGTGACCTTGCGCAGCGAACCGACGTGTCCGTCGAAGAAGTTGCCGTCGTCGAGCTGCACGGCGTAGAGCGTGTCTCCCTTCCAGGCGAGGCTCGTGACCATCGTGAGGCCCGTCGCGTACGCCGAAACCTGCCCGTCGGCGGTGACCCGCCAGATCGTGGATCCGCCGGTCGGGAACGGGAAGCCCGTCAGCTGCGACACGTAGAACGCACCGTCGGGGCCTACCGCGACGTCGGTCGGCACCGCCTGCGGCGGGATCATCCCCGGACCGAAGGGGTTCGGCACCGGAGGCCCGTTGGGGAACACGGCGACGGTGCTCTCGCCACGCGTGCCGACCGTGAGCAGGGTGTTGCCGCCCGCGTCGGCGACCGCCCAGTTCTTGGAGTTCAGCGCCGCGAACCCGACCGCGTTGCTGTCGGGCGGGATGTTGCCGTCGGGGTTGTTCGCGACCTCGTAGGCGTTGAGGTCGGCCGCGAGAGCGAGGTCGGCTCCGGTGATCGGTGCCGACTGAAGACGCCCGGTTCGCAGCGTGCCGAATGCCGCGTACTCGGCGGGCAGGGTGTCGCGCGACGTCGCCGCGCCGCTCATGCCGCCGATCAGCACGGCGACCGTATTGCCGCGCACCTCGACGTCGGACGCACCGATGACCTCGCCGTTGAAGATCATCGTGGGCAGCCCTGTCACGACGCGTCGCTGGTCGGAGCCGCTGACCTCGGTCACCGCTCCGGTCAGGCCGCACACCTGGAACTCCGGCCCGACGTCGGGGATGAGGTCGCAGGACTCTGCCGTGCCGGCTTCGGCGACGTAGAGGCGCTGGCCGGGGCCGACCGAGATCTGCCGGGGGTTGTCGAGCCCCGTCGCCACCGTCACCGGGTCGGAGCCGGGCGGAGCGGCGTTCGCCGGCGGAGCGGCGACGAAGAAGAGGCCGAGGCCGACGATCGCGGTGATCGCGACGGGAATCGAACGAAGTTGGCGAGACATTGAAACTCCTCGATGGAGGCTCTTGCGACGGATGCCGCAGGCCCAGCCTGTCGGAGGACGGGTGGCGCGACAAGCCCCTTTTCGAGTATTTCTCACCCCTGTTCGGGGTGCCGGTCCGGGGTGCCGGTCCGGGGTGCCGGTCCGAGGTGCCGGTCCGTGCTGTTCGGATGTCCGGTTCCGCCGGCGCTCAGTGCGGGCGGGGCATGTACCACTCGGTGTACTCGCTCGCACGGCCGCTCGGATCGAGCCTGATGACCCAGAGGTTCAGGTAATCCCTGCTCGCGGGATACTCGGTGCGACCCTGCACGATGACGAAGTTGCCGTCGAGCGTCTCGTCTTCGTGCAGCAGCTTCCAGTCGAACGCCCACGTGCCCGGATCGTCGCGGTCTTCGAGCCACCCTGCAACGATGGCGTCGCGCCCACGCCGGGGCGGCGCGTCGGGCGCCGTCAGGTATACGGCGTCGTCGGTGAAGAGCGCCCCGATCTGCTTGGGATCGTTCGACTCCCACGCGGCCACGTATCCGGCCACCCACTCCGCACCATTGCTCGCCATGGCTCCGTTCTAGCCGTGCGCCGACCGAGCGTCAAGCGACGCGACGTTCAGCCGACGACGCGCCGGCCCTCGAAGGCGCGGCCGAGCGTGACCTCGTCGGCGTACTCGAGGTCGCCGCCGACGGGCAGGCCCGAGGCGAGACGGGTGACGCGGATCTCGAGCGTGGTGAGCAGCCGGCTGAGGTAGGTCGCGGTCGCCTCGCCCTCGAGGTTCGGGTCGGTGGCGATGATGACCTCGGTCACGGTGCCGTCGGCGAGCCGCTGCATGAGCTGACGGATGCGGAGCTCGTCGGGGCCGATGCCGTCGATGGGGCTGATCGCACCGCCGAGCACATGGTAGAGCCCGCGGAACTCGCGCGTGCGCTCGATCGCGACGACGTCTTTCGCCTCTTCGACCACGCAGATGAGCACGGGGTCGCGCCGGGGGTCTCGGCAGATGCCGCACGTGGCCTCTTCCGAGACGTTGCCGCAGATCTCGCAGAACCGCACCTTCTCGCGGATCTGCGAGAGGATCTCGGCGAGTCGGCTCACGTCGAAGTGCTCGGTCTGCACGATGTGGAACGCGATGCGCTGCGCCGACTTCGGTCCGATGCCGGGCAGCCGCCCGAGCTCGTCGATCAGTTCTTGGACGATGCCCTCGTACATGATCAGCCACGCTCCCCGAAGCCGGGCCGCGACGGCGCCTCGACCTCTTCGAGGAAGGTCGCACCGAGCACCTCGCGCACGACGGCCTCGCCGTAGCGCTGGATTCCGCCGTCGGCACCGCCCGCGTTCGACTGGGGGCGACTCGCGCGCGCGGGAGCGCCGGCGCGGGGCGCCGAGACCGGCGGCGCCGAGGCTGCAGTCGCCGAGACCGCGGGCGCCGGGGCAGCCAGCGCAGCTGCGGTCGCGGGGGCCGCAGGCACAGGAGTGGATGCCTCGGCCACCACCTCTGACTCGGGCCCGGGCCCGGGGTCGGACGCGGGCCCGGGGTCGGGCGCGGGCCCGGGGTCGAACGGCGGCTCGTCGTCTTCGGGCGGTGCGTCGGCGTCATCGGCCGGGCCACCAGGGATCGCCACGGTCGCCCACGAGTCGACCGGGCCGGCCGGAGCGGCAGGCGTCGAGGGTCGCTCGACCGACGCCGGAGACGGTGCCGGCGTCGACTCCGACGCAGCCGCGACGGAGGCTGCGGGCGGCGTTGCGGGCGATACCTCGGGTTGCTGCGGGGCGGCCTGCGGCGCACCGGCGGGCGCACCGCCGGGGCCGTCGACCCTCGCGACGAACTTCACCCGTACGCCGAGCACATCGACGATCGCGCCGCGAAGCAGCTCGCTCACGCTCTGCCCGGGGGCGCCACCGCGGAAGCCCGTGACATCGTGCTCGCTCGGGAAGGCGAGCACGAGCACCTCGCCGTCGCGGAAGTCGCGCACTTGGGCGGTGAAGGCGACCATCCACGCGCTGCGCTTCGTGCGCTGGAGCGACGAGAGCACCTCGGGCCACGCATCGCGCACCTGTTGGAGGGTGACCGGCCCGACGGGCTTGGCGACCGCGGGTTCGGCCGTCTCGGCCTTCGCTGGTGGAGCGACCGCGGAGGCCGTCGGCGCGTCGGGCGTCGACGGCACGGAGGCGGCAGCCGCGGGTGCGGACGGAGCTGCCGGAGCGGACGGCGCCGGAGCGGCCGGCGTCGCCGCCACCGGTGCGGGCGTCGCCGGGCGCTCGGCCACGACCCGAGGCGCCGAAGTCACGGGCTCGGGGCGGGCGGGCCGCGCATCGGGCGCGGCGGAAGCCGCAGGAATCGAAGCCGCGGCGTCGGCCACGCCGACCCGGCGTTCGAGCCGCTCGACCCGCACGAGCGCCCCGCGCTCGGTGTCGTCGGCCGCCGGCACGAGCACCCGCGCGAGCATGAGCTCGAGGTGCAGGCGCGGCGAGGTGGCGCCGGTCATCTCGGTGAGCGTCTGGTTGACGAGGTCGGCGACCCGCGAGAGCTCGGCCTGGCCGAACGCGGCGGCCTGCGCGGCCATGCGCGCGAGCTCGTCTTCGGGCACGCCGCGCAGCACCGCCGCCGCGGTCTCGGGCGACGATGCTGCGACGACGATGAGGTCGCGGAGTCGCTCGAGCAGGTCTTCGACGAAGCGCCGGGGGTCTTGACCCGTCTGCACGACCCGATCGGCCGCGGCGAACGCACCGGCGGCGTCGGCGCCGCCGATCGCGTCGACGACCTCGTCGAGCAGCGCGCCGTGCGTGTAGCCGAGCAGCGCCACGGCCCGCTCGTAGTCGATCGTCGGACCCTCGGACCCCGCGATGAGCTGGTCGAGCAGCGACAGCGTGTCTCGCGGCGAGCCGCCGCCGGCGCGCACGACGAGCGGCAGCACGCCGGGTGCGACCTCGACGCCCTCTTCGGTGCAGAGCTGCTGCACGTACTCGAGCATCGGGCCGGGCGGCACGAGCCGGAACGGGTAGTGGTGCGTGCGCGAGCGGATGGTGCCGAGCACCTTGTCGGGTTCGGTCGTCGCGAAGATGAACTTGATGTGCTCGGGCGGCTCTTCGACGAGCTTCAGCAGGGCGTTGAAGCCCTGCGGCGTCACCATGTGCGCCTCGTCGAGGATGAAGATCTTGTAGCGGTCGCGTGCTGGGGCGAACACCGCGCGCTCGCGCAGGTCGCGCGCGTCATCGACGCCGTTGTGCGAGGCCGCGTCGATCTCGACGACGTCGAGCGACCCGCCGCCGCCACGGGCGAGCTCGACACAGCTGGCGCACACGCCGCACGGGACATCCGTCGGACCTTCTGCGCAATTCAGGCAGCGCGCCAGAATGCGCGCCGATGTCGTCTTGCCGCAGCCGCGAGGGCCGCTGAACAGATAGGCGTGATTGACACGATCGGTGCGGAGCGCCGTCATGAGCGGCTCCGTCACCTGGGACTGGCCGATCATCTCGGCGAACGTCTCTGGCCGGTAGCGGCGATACAGGGCGGTGACCACGCATCAATCGTAGTTGCCGCGTCCGACACCGCGGCCGGATGCCGGTGGCGTACTATGCGGGAATCGGAAAGGGGGCGCGAATTGTCGACGATGACACAGGCACAGCTCGATCGGTTCCGGGTGATCTTGCTGCAGGAGCGGGCGGACGCCGAGGGGAGGTTCGCCGAGTTCGGCGATGTCATGAGCGAGGTCCGGGCCGCGAGATCCGGTGCGTCCGCCGATGACGAGCACGACCCCGAGGGTCCGACGATGACGCAGGAGTGGTCGCAGCGCACCGCAGTGCTCGCCGACGCCCGCGCCGAACTCGCCGACATCGACCATGCGCTGGCCCGCATCGACGACGGCAGCTACGGCTTCTGCCGCAACTGCGGCAAGCGCATCACGGTGCCGCGCCTCGAGGCCAGACCCACCGCAGAGCTCTGCATCGACTGCGCTCGGCTCGCGCGCTGACCGGGTGCGTTCGGGGTACAGGAAGCCCCGGACACGCCCTGCGGGACAGGCCCTGCGGGACAGGCCCTGCGGGAACGGGCCCTAGTACGCCCCGGCCGGCCGGGCGACGGCACGCACGGTGCGGTAGAGCAGGATCACGTCGCCCGTGAGCGACCAGTTCTCGACGTAGTAGAGGTCGAGTCGCACGCTGTCGTCCCACGACAGGTCGCTGCGACCCTTGGTCTGCCACAAGCCCGTGATGCCCGGCTTCACGAGCAGCCGTCGGTTCGCCAACTCGTCATACCGTTCGACCTCGGACGCGAGGGGCGGGCGCGGGCCGACGAGCGACATGTCGCCGCGCAGCACGTTCACCAGCTGCGGCAGCTCGTCGAGGCTGTACTTGCGCATCACCGCGCCGACCGCGGTGACGCGCGGGTCGGCCTTGAGCTTGAACAGCACCCCGTTGCCCTCGCTCTCGTCGAGCAGGCCCGGCAGGCGATCCTCGGCGTCGACCACCATCGAACGGAACTTCAGCATCTTGAACCGCCGCCCGTTCAGCCCGACCCGCTCCTGGTGGAACATGGCCGGCCCGTCGCTGTCGCGACGCACCAGAATGGCGAGCACCACGAACAGCGGGCTGAGCAGCACGAGCAGCGCGAACGACATGATCAGGTCGAAGACTCGCTTGGCCACGTACTTGCGGCCCTCGAACACGGGATAGTCGACGTGGATGAGCGGCAGCCCGGCGACGGGCCGTGCGTGAATACGCGGGCCCGCGACATCCGTCAATGCCGGCGCGACGATCAGATCGATCGATCGCGATTCGAGCTCCCAGCCGAACTTGCGCAACTGACGCGGCGAGATCATGTCGGCCCCGGTGTAGACGACGGTGTCGGCCTGCACCGCATCGATCGCGTCGATGGCGCGGTCATAGGATCCGAGCACCGGCACTCCGGGCACGAGCTCTTCGGTGCTGCCGCCCTGCGTGACCGCGCCGACGATGACGAAGCCGTTGCTGGTCTCGCGAGCGATCTGCCGAGCAACGTGCGCCGAGGCCGCCCGCTCCCCCATGAGAATGGCGCGGTACGAGAACTCGCCGCTCGCTCGGTGACGATTGAGCCATTGCCGCCACAGCCAGCGGCCGGCGAGCAGCAGTGCGAGCCCGCTCGGCAGGGCGATGAGCAGGTAGCCGCGACCGATCTCGGACTGCAAGACGAACGCGACGATCGCGAGCAGTCCGAACACGCGGATCGTAGCGTCGAGGATGCCCTTGTACTCCGAGCTGCCGCCGCCGATGATCTTGTGGTCGCGCGTGCCGTAGAGCGTCAGCCCCGCCATCCAGGCGATGATGAGCAGCGCAGACAGCAGCGTGTACGAGATGTCGAACTCGCGCCGCTCCGCCCCGACGAGGTGCTGCTGCGCGGCGCTCGCACCGAATCGAAGGAACTGCGAGCCGTAGACGACGACCACGAGCACGAGCAGGTCGGTGACGAAGAGGCGCATCGCGTAACGGCGTCGCCACCGTTCGACGTGCGCTCTCGACGACGTCTCTGAAATCTGACTGACAGCCAAAACGGGTCGCCGGAATCAGGATGAGGCAGAACGTGCACGGGTTGCACGGAAGCGGCAAGCAGCGTACTCGAAATCGGGCATGAGTGCTCCTGGAAGCGGGTGAAGTTCGGGCATCACCCTGCGGCACCAACGCTAGGACACCATGTCCGCTGCAATCTCCCCCGAGTTCGGGGGACAAACTCGCTCGCTGGTCAGGCGAGCATAGGCTCATGATCATGACGGCAACCCATCGCGCTCACGGCTGGGCTGCCGTGATTCTCGTGATCTACAGCGCGATCGCCGTCTTCGTCGGGGTCGTTCCGCGGCCCATCGATCAGGGCCTCACACCATGGATCCGCGGGCAACTCGCCTATCTGCATCGCCAGGGCCTGTGCGACTGGATCGACTACACCCTCGTCGAGTACGCCGCGCACGTCGTGCTGTTCGTGCCGCTCGGCATTCTCACGGTTGTGGCCATCGGCCGTCGCCGGGCCTGGCTCGCGATGCTTGCGGGCTTCGGCGTGGCGACGCTCGTCGAGCTCGTGCCGTCGTACGCCAGGGCGGAGCCTGCGCCCTCGCTGCTCGATCTCGCGCTCAACCTGATCGGGCTGGTCGTCGGCGCGGTGATCGGGTACTCGGTGCTCGCGGGGCTGGATCCGCGGGCGAGTGGATCACGCGGCGGGTGACCGCCGCCCCGGCGGCGAACTCGACGCGACGGAGATCAGGCGACGGAGGGCGTCGGCTACTTCGAAGCGAATGCCGCCGCATCGAGCGTGTCGCCGGCGAACGCCTCGCGCAGCTTCACGAGCTGCGCCTCGTCGAGCAGCACGATCGACTGCCCGTCGTCCGAGGTTCCGGTGCCGAGCGTGGGAATGGTGAAGAAGTGCACGTCGCTCTTCCGGACGTCTCGCATCTCGATCGCCAGACCACCGGCGTACGTGCTCGAGAATCCGGAATCGACCTTCAGGTACGGGGCCACTGCGCCGATGACCTCACTCACCCGGACGGGGTTCAGCGCCGTGTCGGGGCTCAGCACCTTGTCGAGCACGGCCGAGATGAACGCCTGCTGGTTGCGTACTCGTTGATAGTCGCCGTCGGCGAATGCGTACCTCTCGCGGGTGAACGCCATCGCCTGCTCGCCGTCGAGGTTGATCGGGCCCTGGGGAAATGTCATCCCGGCCATGTGCGAACTGTCGAACGCGATCGGATTGTTGACCGTGACGCCGCCGAGCGCCTCGGTCAGCCCCATGAACCCCACGGCGTCGACGATCGCGACGTGATCGATGCGAGCGCCGATGATCGACTCGATGGTCTGCACCGCGAGCGGAACTCCGCCGTACGAGAGTGCGGCGTTCATCTTCGCCATGCCATGACCCGGGATCTCGACCCAGCTGTCACGCATGATCGACATGACCGTGACCTCTGAGCGGTCGGCCGGGATGTGCACGACCATCATCGTGTCGGAGCGACTGCCGTCGGCGTCGTCGAAGTCCTCGAGTGGGGCACGGGAGTCGGTGCCGAGCAGGAGGATGTTCTGGGCCCCCGCTGCGGCTCCCGTCGCCTCAGGCACACGCACGCTCTCGTCGGGGAAGGCGTCATCGATCTTCTCGGTGCCCGAGTCGAACTGGTTCGCCAGCGACCCGAGGAACACGGCGGCTCCGCCGACGAGCACGAGCACGAAGGCACCGATCACGATGAGCGCGATCAACCACGGACGGCGCGCTCGATTCGACATGCGGACATGTTACCTGCACCGATTGCGCGTTGCGTCCGACGAACGATCCCCGACGGCTCTCGTGCCGACCGTCACACGCTCGAGACCGCGAGAACACTGGAATGTCCGGTCATCACTGCCCCCCGAAATAGGGGTCGGTCGTGCTGGAAGCGGCCGACCGAACGCCCGCCGAACGGCCCGCGCTGAGCCCTCCGACGACGCGGCGCGGGCGACCTCAGTCGCGTCGGCGGTACGAGTTGATCATGGGGCAGTCGAAGGGGTCGCGCGCGGCGAGCCCGACCCGGTTGAGGTACGCGATGACGATCGCGTACGACTCGACGAGACCGGTCTCGGTGTAGCGCACGTCGTTCTCGCGGCAGTACTCGCGCACGATCCGCTGCGTGCGGGCGAGCGCGGGCCGCGCCATGCTCGGGAACAGGTGGTGCTCGATCTGGTAGTTCAGGCCCCCCATGAACGAGTCCATGAACCGGCCGCCGCGGATGTTGCGGCTCGTGAGCACCTGGCGCTCGAGGAAGTCGACTCGCTCGCCGCGCGGAATGAGCGGCATGCCCTTGTGGTTCGGGGCGAACGAGGCGCCCATGTACACGCCGAACACGCCGAGCTGCACGAGCAGGAAGGCGGTCGCGAGGAGCGGCGGGAACGCCCAGAACACGAGCGCGACCGTGCCGATGAGGCGAACCGCGATGAGCGTGATCTCGAGGCCGCGTCGCTTGACCGTGCCCTTGCCGAGCACGTGGCGGATGCCGTGCACGTGCAGGTTGATGCCCTCGAGCAGCAGCAGCGGGAAGAACAGGTAGCCCTGCTTGCGCGTGATCATGCGCACGAGCCCGCGGCTCTGCGCGGCATCCTCTTCGAGGAATGAGATCGTGTCCTTCACGATGTCGGGGTCGCGCCCGATGACGTTGGGATTGCCGTGGTGGCGCGTGTGCTTGTTCATCCACCAGCTGTAGCTGATGCCGACGACGAAGTTCGCGAGGATGAGGCCCGCCCAGTCGTTGGCGGGCCCCGAGCGGAAGACCTGGCGGTGCGAGGCCTCGTGCGCCATGAATGCGAACTGGGTGAAGATGACGCCGAGCGCAGCGGCGACCACGAGCTGCCACCACGAGTCGCCGATCATGACCGAGGCTGCGACGGCCGCGCCGAGCACGACGGCCCAGAACACGGCCTTGCGCACGTAGAAGCCCACGAAGCGGTCGAGCAGACCCTCGGCCTTGATCTGGCGGGAGAGCTGCGCGAAGCCGCTCTGCGCCGGGTCCCCGGCCTCGCGACGACGACCCGCCGTCAGGATCACGGGCGACATGGTGCCGAGCGCCAGGTCGGGGCGTTCTACGATCTGCAGGCTCACGTGCGCTCATCTCGTCGTCCGAAAGGTGCGCATGATCTGCAGACGAACGCTTCGGGTGGTGCGATCGGCGGGTTTCCCGACCGTGCTGCGAGCGTATGCAGCGGATCGCGGCGTGCACATCACACGGCTGAGCCATTCGCACCCCCTACGCCGGTAGGGGTGCAGTGAATGGATGCCTCAGGCCGCCGCCTCGACCGATCGCAACTGCCGGAACGACGAGAGGTAGAGCGGGCTCGATGCGAGCACGAGGTAGAGCGCGGCGCAGACGGCGAGCGTCGGCACGAGCCCGGCCTGCTCGGCAGCAAGCCCGCCGAGCAGCGCGCCGAGCGGCATGGTCGCGGCGACCCCGGCGGTCGTCACGCCGAACACGCGGGCGCGCATGCCGTCGGGCACGAGCCCGTACATGGCGGTCTGGATCATCGGGTTGATCGCGCCGGCCGCGAGCCCCGAGACGGCGAGCACCGGCAGCAGCACCGACGACGGCGCGCCGAGCGCCATCGTGAGATACGGCACCGTGCCGGCGATCATGAAGCAGAGGGCGAACATGACCCGGCCCGAGAAGCGGTGCCCGACGGCGCCGAACAGCAGCGAGCCGGTCAGCGCGCCGGCCGCGAAGCACGCGACCATGAAGCCCAACTGCGCGGGGTCGCCGAGCACCTGGGTCGCGTACAGCGGCTTCAGTACGGTCATGCCGGCCGCGTCGATCGCGTTCGTGAGCGTGACGAGCAGCACGATGCCGCGCAGCAGCGGTGAGGATGCCACGAAGCGGAGCCCCTCGGTGAAGCCGCCGCGCTGGGCCCTGGCTTCGTCGGTGTGCGCCGCGGTGCCCATCGCTTCGACACCGAGCCGGCGCGGAACGAAGCAGAGCACCAGCAGCGCCGAGACGAGGAATCCGCCGGCGTCGATGACGAGCGCCGGCATCGGCCCCAAGAATGCGACGAGCGCGCCCGCCGTACCGGCGCCGAGCATCATCGCGGTGCGCTGCACGGCCGATTGCGCGCCCGCAGCCCGTTCGATCGGCCAGTGCGCGAGCTTCGCGAGCTCTGGCGTCATCGAGGTCTTCGCCGTGTCGCCCGGAGGGTCGAGGAGGCCGCCGAGGAAGACGAGGGCGAGCATCGCCCCGAACGGCAGCCCGACGGTCGCATGCAGGATCGGGATGGCGAGCACGGTGATCGCGCTCGCGAGGTCGGCGACGATCGACGACGGCCGATAGCCGAAGCGGTCGACCAGCACACCGCCGAGCGCCCCGCCGATCACGAGCGGCACCGTCGCGAAGACGCCGACGACGCCCGCCGCGAGCGGCGAACCGGTCTGCGTGAGGGCGATGATGGGCAGCGCGACGAGCGCGATGGCGTTGCCGCCGATCGAGAACAGTGCCGCTGCGAGGTTCGCCGCGAGCGGCAGGCGCCGTCGGGCGGCGGTCTCGAGTGTGCGCGTCAGCAGTTCGCTCACGACTCGCTCCTCGGGAAGGTGTGCGTGATCCAGCGCACGGCGCGGGTGCCGGGCCGCGGTTCGCGCCCGACCGCCCACCACTTCTCGCGCACGGCGGCGAGATCGGCGGTGAGCTCGCGAAACTCGTCGAGCGTGAGCCGGGCTCCCCCATCACTCGAGTCGGAGGCGGCGATCCACTCGCGCTCGAGGCCGAGTTCGGCGTCGAGTGCGGCGAGCAGCTCGCGGTGGTACGAGTCGATCACGGTGCGCCGCATCGCCTCGGCGGCCTCGCGTCGCTCGGGGTCGTCGAGGTAGTCGTCAGCGCTGAGCCGGGTCATCTCGTGCGCCGCACGCCACCAGCGCTCGCGCCCGTCGCGCTCGAAGTCGGGCGCGGGCTCGATGAAACCGTGCTTGGCGAGGGTCGACAGGTGGTAGCTGATCGAGCCGGATGCCGCGCCCGTCGCCTCTGCGAGCATGCCCACGGAGTGCGGACCGCTCATGCGCAGGATGCCGAGGATGCGCAACCGCAGCGGGTGCGCCAGGGCGCGCATCGCGCCGGCGTCGTGCAGTCCGATGGAGTCCTCTTGTTCGCTCACGGTTCGATGCTAACTCTGCAAGACTTCTTGCACAACACTTCTTGCACAAGTCTCTCGCCGCTCCCCGCTCCCTACCTTCCTCTTCCCGCGACGGTTTGCGCCCTGGAGGACGCGCGCAAATCCACCGCAGCGGCGCAAACCGTCGCGCGAGCGGGGTCCGGTCAGACCCCGACGAGCTCGAGCGACTGACGGGCGATCTCGAGCTCCTCGTTCGTCGGCACGACGAGCACGGCGGTCTTCGAGGCATCCGTCGAGATGCGACGCGCGACGGAACCTCGCTCGCCGTTGCGCTCCGCGTCGAGCTCGACGCCGAAGCCCTCGAGCCCCGCGAGCGAGAGCGCGCGCACCTCGGGCGAGTTCTCGCCGACCCCCGCGGTGAAGACGATCGCGTCGACCCGGCCGAGTTGGGCGGCGTACGCCCCGATGTACGAGCGCACGCGGTGCGCGTAGACGTCGAGGGCGAGCGTCGACGCCTCGTCGCCCGCCGCCTGCGCCGCGACGAGGTCGCGCATGTCGGCGTGGCCGCTGAGCCCGAGGATGCCGCTCTGCGAGTTCAGCAGGCGATCGAGGCCGTCGGCGTCGAGTCCCGCCCGGCGCTCGAGGTGCAGCAGCACCGCGGGGTCGATGTCGCCCGAGCGCGTGCCCATGACGAGCCCCTCGAGCGGCGTCATGCCCATGCTCGTCTCGACCGAGCGCCCCCCGTCGACCGCGCAGGCGGATGCCCCGTTGCCGAGGTGCAGCACGATCATGCGAAGCTCCTCGACGGGCCGTTCGAGATACGCCGCCGCGGCCCGCGACACGAATCGGTGCGAGGTGCCGTGGAACCCGTACCGGCGGATGCGGTGCTTCGCCGCGAGCTCGCGGTCGATCGCGTAGGTGTATGCGGCCGGCGGCATCGTCTGGTGGAACGCCGTGTCGAAGACCGCGACGTGCGGCACCTCGGGGAACGCCCGTTGCGCCGCCTCGATGCCCTCGAGGTTCGCGGGGTTGTGCAGCGGTGCGAGCGCCGAGAGCTCGTCGATGTTGATCTTCACGAGCGGGGTGATCACGGTCGGTTCGAAGAACCGCGCTCCGCCCTGCACGACCCGGTGCCCCACCGCGATCGGGGCCTGCGTCTCGAGCGAGGGGCCGTGCTCGGCGAACGCGGCGAGCATCACCTCGAAAGCGCCGAAGTGGTCGGCCACCTCGACGTCCGTGCTCCAGGAGGACGGCCCTTCGACAGGCTCAGGGACCGAAGTGGGCTCAGGAACCGCATGACGGGAGCGCCCGACGCCGCGCCCGATGCGCTCGACGAGTCCGCTTGCGAGCGTCTGCGACGACTCGACCTCGATGAGCTGGTACTTCAGCGACGACGAACCCGAGTTCACCACGAGCACGATGCTCACGAGGCATCCGCCGCCTGGATCGCCGTGATGGCCACGGTGTTGACGATGTCTTGCACCAGGGCGCCGCGCGAGAGGTCGTTGATGGGCTTGCGCAACCCCTGCAGCACGGGTCCGATCGCGACGGCGCCCGAGGAGCGCTGCACCGCCTTGTACGTGTTGTTGCCGGTGTTGAGGTCGGGGAAGATGAAGACCGTCGCCCGCCCCGCGACATCCGACTCGGGCAGTTTCGTTCGCGCAACCGCGGCGTCGGCGGCCGCGTCGTACTGGATCGGGCCCTCGACGGCGAGGTGCGGGGCGCGCTCGCGCACGAGCTCGGTGGCCCGGCGCACCTTGTCGACGTCGGCGCCCGAGCCCGATTCGCCCGTCGAGTACGAGAGCATCGCGATGCGCGGCTCGATGCCGAACTGCGTCGCCGTCTCGGCCGACGAGATCGCGATGTCGGCGAGCTGCGCGGCGGTCGGGTCGGGCACGATCGCGCAGTCGCCGTAGACGAGCACCCGGTCGGCGAGCGCCATGAGGAACACGCTCGAGACGACGTCGACGCCGGGCTTCGTCTTGATGACCTCGAACGAGGGCCTGATCGTGTGCGCCGTCGTGTGCGCCGCCCCCGAGACCATGCCGTCGGCGAGGCCGAGCTCGACCATCATGGTGCCGAAGTACGACACGTCTTGCACGGTCTCGCGCGCCTGCTCGAGCGTCACGCCCTTGTGCGCCCGCCGCCGTTGGTACTCCTCGGCGAAGCGGGCGACGTGCACGAAGTCGTGGTTCGAGAGCACTTCGGCCTTCGAGATGTCGAGGCCGAGGCTGATCGCGCGCGACCGAACCTCGATCTCCTCGCCGAGGATCGTGAGGTCGGCGACGTCGCGGGCGAGCAGGGTCGCTGCCGCGCGCAGCACCCGGTCGTCGTAGCCCTCGGGCAGCACGATGCGCTTGCGCTGCTGCCTGGCCCGCTCGAGCAGGTCGTACTCGAACATGAGCGGGGTCACGACCTCGGGCCGCGCGACCTCGAGCAGATCGAGCAGCGCCTGACCGTCGACGTGCTTCTCGAAGAGGGCGAGCGCGGTGTCGCGCTTGCGCTGCGACTCGGCGGCGAGTCGGCCCCTGGTGTGCGTGATCGCGAGCGCCGTGTCGTAGCTCGAGAGCTCGGTGCGGATGATCGGCAGCCCGGCCTTCAGCCCGTCGACCAGCCGGTCGACCGCCTCGGCGATCGGGAACCCGCCGTTCAGCACGATGCCCGACAGCGACGGGAACGTCGCGCTCGAGTGCGCGGTGAGCACGCCGAGCAGCACCTCGCTGCGGTCGCCGGGCACGACGACGACGGCGCCCTCGGTCAGACGAGCGAGCACATTCTCCATCGACATCGCGCCGATGATGACGCCGAGCGCCTCGCGGCTGAGCAATTCGGGGTCGCCGGCGTGCAACGTGCCGTCGACCGCTGCCATGATCGCGCGCATCGAGGGGGCGACGAGGTAGGGGTCTTCGGGGATCGCCCACGTGGCGACGGCGGGGCCGTGAGCAGGGCGAGCGGATGCCCCGGGGCCGGTCGATGCCGCAACGGCGACCGCCTCGATGATCTCGCCGAGCCGCTCGGGGTCGGCGCGGTTCGCGACGATGCCGAGCAGCGTGGCGTGCTCGCGCTCGAGCTCTTCGACGGCGAGCTCGGTGAGCTGGGCGAGCGCCTCGGGGCTGCGTGCGTCGGAGTAGCCGAGCCGTTCGGTGCGGCTGCGCCCCTGCCCCTGGCCGACCCGGCCGCCGAGCACGAGCAGCACGGGCGCGCCGAGGTTGGCTGCGATGCGCGCGTTGTACGCGAGCTCGGTGGGGCTGCCGACATCCGTGAAGTCGGAGCCGATGATGACGACGGCGTCGCACCGGTCTTCGACGGCCTTGAACCGCCGCACGATCGTGGCGAGGGCGCCGTCGGGGTCGGCGTGCACGTCGTCGTAGCCCACGCCGACCGCGTCGTCGTAGTCGATCGGCACGACGCCCTCGTGCGCGAGCAGCAGTTCGAGCACGTAGTCGCGCTCGGCCGTCGATCGGGCGACGGGCCGGAACACCCCCACCCGGGTCGCCCTGCGGGTCAGGGTGTCGAGGGTGCCGAGCGCCACGGTCGACTTGCCCGTGTTGCCCTCTGCCGAACAGATGTAGATGCGGTGCGCCACACGTCCAGCCTATTGCGACGGGCTCCGGGGGTTGACATGCTCGAGGGGCGGATGCGTCCGGAAAGCGAGCGGTGTTCGCTTATGCTGTTCGGGCACATCGACGTGCCGCGCCGGCTCCCCCACCGACGCGTCCCCACCCAGGAGCCCCATGCACCACATCGCCCTCATCGGAGCGGGCCCGTCCGGTCTCGCCGGTGCACGAGCGCTCAGCCGCGCCGGCATCCCCTTCGACGGCTTCGAGGCCGGCCCCGACGTCGGCGGCCTCTGGAACATCGACAACCCGCGCTCGACGATGTACGAGTCGGCGCACCTCATCTCGAGCCGCACGACGACCGAGTTCGCCGAGTTCCCCATGGCCTCCACCGCCGACTACCCGGGTCACCGCGAGCTGCTCGAGTACTTCCGCGCCTTCGCCGACGCGTACGGCCTGCGCGAGCACTACCGCTTCGAGACGAGGGTGACGGATGTCTCGCCCGCTCCTGAGGGCGGCTGGCGGGTCACCGCCGTCACCGCCGAGGGCGAGACGATCACGGGCGACTACTCGGCCGTGATCCTCGCCAACGGCACGCTCTCCGAGCCCAACGTGCCCGGATTCGCGGGCGAGTTCACGGGCGAGATCATGCACACGAGCGCGTACAAGTCGGCGAAGGTGTTCGACGGCGAGCGCGTGCTCATCATCGGTGCCGGCAACTCCGGGTGCGACATCGCGGTCGATGCGGTGCACCACGCGGCATCCGTCGATCTGAGTGTGCGGCGCGGCTATTATTTCGTGCCCCGTTATCTCTTCGGCCGCCCCTCCGACACGCTGAACCAGGGCCGGCCGCTGCCGGCGTGCCTCAAGCAGTTCATCGACACGCGTGTGCTGAAGGCGTTCACGGGCGACCCGGTGAAGTTCGGATTCCCGAAGCCCGACTACAAGATCTACGAGTCGCACCCGATCGTGAACACGATGGTGCTGAACCACCTCGGCCAGGGCGACCTTCGAGTGGTTCCCGATATCGACCGCTTCGACGGGCGCACGGTGCACTTCGTCGACGGATCGTCGGCCGACTACGACCTCGTCATGCTCGCGACGGGGTACCGCCTCGACTACCCGTTCGTCGCGCGCGAGCACCTGAACTGGCGGGGTGCGTCGCCCTCGCTCTTCATGAACGTGTTCCCGCCCTCGTTCAACGGCCTCTTCGTGCTCGGCATGATCGAGGCGTCTGGCATCGGCTGGCAGGGCCGCTACGAGCAGGCCGAGCTCATCGCCGCCTACCTCGCCGCTTCCGCCGACGCGCCCGAGGCCGCAGCCCGGTTCCGACAGCGAGCGGATGCCCCGTGGCCCGACCTCACCGGCGGCTACGACTACCTCGGCCTCGACCGCATGTCGTACTACGTCAACAAGGACGCCTACCGCCGCACGGTCAAGAAGCTGCTCGCGACCCTGTTGCCCGTTCAGGGGATTTCGGCGACACGCCGCGAGAGCCTGCCACCAGACGGCGTGTCGCCAGAATCCCCTGAACGAGCAACAGCAGCAGCAGCAACAGCAACAGCAACAACAGCGAAGCGGAGCCGCGCATGAACATCGACGACGTCGTCCTGAACTTCGCTCCGGGCTCGCTCGTCGCGCTCAACGTCGTGCTCGGCCTCATCATGTTCGGCATCGCGCTCGACACCGCCCCGTCGGACTTCAAGGCCGTGGCCAAGGCACCGAAGGCCATGATCATCGCCTTGATCGCGCAGATCGTGCTGCTGCCCGCGGTCACCTTCGGGCTCACGCTGCTGCTCGACGTGCAGGCCTCGATCGCGCTCGGCATGATCCTCGTGGCGTGCTGCCCGCCGGGCAACATCTCGCAGGTGCTGACCTACCGTTCGGGCGGCAACGTCGCCCTCTCGGTGTCGATGACGGCCGTCTCGAACGTCGTCTACATCTTCCTGCTGCCGATCAGCCTCGCGTTCTGGGGCGGACTGCACCCGACGGCGAGCACGCTCATGCACGAGGTGCGCCTCGACGGCTGGCAGATGCTGCTCGAGATCTTCCTCATCATCGGCGTGCCGTTCTTCACGGGCCTCCTCATCCGCGCCCGGTGGCCGCGCTTCGCGGCGAAGGTGCAGCCGTACGCCCGCTGGGTGAGCCTCATCGGCCTCGTCGGCTTCATCGCCGCGGCCCTCATCGGCAACTGGGCGATCTTCATGGCGTTCATCGGGGTCGTGCTGCTCGCGGTGTTCCTGCACGACGCCGTGGCGCTCGGGCTCGGCTACGCGAGCGCCCGCATCGGCGGCCTCGGCGTGCGCGACCGCAAGGCGATCACGTTCGAGGTCGGCATCCGCAACGCGGGCCTCGGCCTCGGCCTGGTCTTCGCCTTCTTCGGCGGACTCGGCGGCATGGCCGTCGTGGCCGGCTGGTGGGGCATCTGGGACATCATCGCCGGCCTCACGGTCGCGACCCTCTGGGCACGGCATTCCAAGCGAACGGATGCCGCGGCGCTCGTCTCGGGGCCCGCCTCAGCCGAGGCGGCCGACGCTGCGACCGACTCCGCTCGGTCTGCGGTGCCGCCGCTCGCCGCCGGCCCGAACGACGGCGAGCCTGCCCCGTGAGGCGCATCCTCGTCACGGGCGGCGCCGGGTTCCTCGGGTCGAGCGCCGTACACGCACTCGCGAAGCACCCCGGCGTCGATCTCGTGGTCGCCGGCGATGTGCGCACACCGGCCGACGCACCCGACGGCGTCGTCGTCGAACACTGCGACGTGACGGATGCCGCGAACGTCGCCGCCGTCGTGCGCGACCACCGCATCGACACGATCGTGCACCTCGCCGCGATCGTGAACCCGGGCGGGCTCCGCGAAGACGTCGAGTACCGCGTCGACGTCGAGGGCACCCGCAACGTGCTCGACGCGGCCGTGGCGTTCGGCGTGAGCCGCATCGTCGTGTCGTCGTCGGGCGCCGCCTACGGCTACCACGCCGACAACCCCGAGTGGCTCGTCGAGACCGATACGATCCGCGGCAACGAGGAGTTCAGCTACTCGCGGCACAAGCGGCTCGTCGAGGAGATGCTCGCCGAGTACCGCGTCGCGCACCCCGAGCTCGGGCAGGTCGTGCTGCGCATCGGCACGGTCCTCGGCCCGACCGTCGCCAACCAGATCACGGCGCTCTGGGACGCCCCGCTCATCCTCGCGATCCGCGGCTCCGAGAGCCCGTTCGTCTTCGTGTGGGTCGACGACGTCGTCGGCGCGATCGTGCGCGGCGCGACCGGCCAGGTGACGGGCGTCTTCAACGTCGCGGGCGACGGCCGCGTCACCGTCTCCGAGATCGCGGGCGCACTCGGCAAGCGCACGATCACGGTGTCTCCGGCCATGCTCGCCTTCGCGCTGCGCGTCGGCCACACGGTTCGGTTGACGGTGCACGGACCAGAGCGCGTCGGCTTCTTGCAGCACCGCCCCGTGCTCGACAACTCGCGCCTGAAGTCGGTGCTCGGCTACACCCCGGCCAAGACGAGCCTCGAGGCGTTCGCCGCGTACCTCGTCGCGCGCGCGGCACGGCCGGCTCGCGCACACACCGGCCCCGAGGCATCCGCTCGCTGAATCGGTCGCGGGAGCGGAGAACCCCGCGGTCAAATCGGCTGCTCGGGCTCGGGTAGACTGTCTCCGGCTCCTCACGTGGCGCCATCCAGGCCAACTCCCCCAGGGCGGAAACGCAGCAAGGGCAACCGGGCTCTGGCGGGTGCGTGAGGAGTCCCCGGGAGGATTCGCCTAGTGGCCTATGGCGCACGCTTGGAAAGCGTGTTGGGTGCAAGCCCTCGGGGGTTCGAATCCCCCATCCTCCGCCCGTGGATCAGCACGCAGAACGGCCCCGAATTCACCGGGGCCGTTCTGCATTTGGCGGCCGGATTCTCGCGCCCGCAGGCGCCGTGTCCTCATTAATGCGGAATAGCGCATTCCCTGCGGGGCGTCCATGATGTGAGAGATGTCAGCGGCAGCGATGATTACGAGGAGCGGGGATGCAGGGGGCTCCTCCATCGAGGCGGCGGCAGTAGGGGGCGAGGGCCTCAGGGTCGAAACCCTGAGGCCACGCCGCACCCTCGGACGAAGCACGGTGTTGCCGATCGCCGCCCTCGCGGTGCCGGTGCTGGCCGCCGAACTCTGGCTGATGGACCCCCGGGAGGCATGGCCGGTCATCGCCGCGACCGCCGCGGCGGTGCTGACGGTGATCGCCGTCGCCTGGGTCGGCTACCACCGCGCCAACGCGTCGATCAGCCGTTACGGCATCGTCGAACGCGGCTTCTTCGGCGGCGTCTCGACCGTGGCCGCCCGCGACGTCGCCGGCGTGCTGCGGGTGCAGCTCTACCGATCCAACAGCCTCGACACGACGCAAGAGCTCTTCGTCATCGAACGCACGGGCCGGGGCGCGTTCCGCATGCGCGGCCGGTTCTGGGACGATGCGACCATGGACCGGGTCGCCGAGGCGCTCGGCGTCGAGGAGACCATCGGCTCCGAACCGATGACGCTCGCCGAGCTGCGCGGGTCGAACCCGCGACTGCTCTACTGGTTCGAACGACGCTCGCTCACCCGCTGACCGCGGCACCGGTCGGCGGCGCGGTACGGGCGGTACGGGCAGATCTCGGGCGCGCGTCCATCATCTCGTGGACCATGGCGCGCCCCTTCGACCCTCGAGCCTGCGACTACTTCCGCTTGGCCATGCCGAAGATGCCGGTGATGACGCTCGTCAGCACGTTCTGCGTCGTCTTCGAGCCGAGCACCTGCTCGAGCGCCGACTTCTCCTTCGATCGGGACGAGCGCGAACGCGATCGCGAGGTCGTCGAGGTCTGCTTCATGAGCCGGTCGTACTCGGCCTGCGCCTTCCTGTCGGCCTTCGCGGCATCCGCCCGGATCTTCGCCTGCATCTTCTCGAACTCGGCGTCGGCCTTCGCCTTCGCGACGGCGGCCGCTTCGGCGTCGACCTTCGCCGCGGCATCCGCGAGCTTCTTCGTGAGGATCTCGTGCGCCGACTCGCGATCGATGCCGGTGCCGTACTTCGCCATGAGCGGCGACGCGGCGACCGCGGCATCGATCACCGCAGCGGGCGACGGCGACATCGACGCCTGCGGGGCGCGAAGCCTGGTCCACGCGACGGGGCTCGGCGCGCCCTTCTCGTTCATGACGGTGACGATCGCCTCACCCGTGCCGAGCTGGGTGAGCGCCTCCTCGAGGTCGTAGCCCGAATTCGGATACGTCGAGACGGACGCGCGCAGCGCCTTCGCATCGTCGGGCGTGAACGCGCGCAACTGGTGCTGCACGCGCGATCCGAGCTGGGCGAGCACGTCGGTCGGCACGTCCTTCGGGGTCTGCGTCACGAAGAAGACGCCGACGCCCTTCGAGCGGATGAGCCGAACGGTCTGCGTGATCTGCGCGAGGAAGTCCTTCGAGGCGTCGTTGAAGAGCAAGTGCGCCTCGTCGAAGAAGAACACGAGCTTGGGCTGGTCGAGGTCGCCGACCTCTGGCAGGTCGGTGAAGAGGTCGGCGAGCAGCCACATGAGGAAGGTCGAGTAGAGCGCCGGCTTGTCGGCGACGCCCGGCACCTCGAGCAGGCTGATGACACCCCGGCCGTCGGATGCCACGCGCAGGAACTCCGCCGTGTCGATCTCGGGTTCGCCGAAGAAGACGTCGGCGCCCTGATCGGCGAAGGTGATGAGCTCGCGGAGGATCACTCCGACCGTCGCCTTCGACAGGCCGCCGAGTCCCTCGAGCTCGGCCTTGCCCTCGTCGCTGATGAGGTAGGCGAGCACCGCCCGCAGGTCTTCGAGGTCGAGCAGGGCGAGGTTGTTGTTGTTCGCGTAGTGGAAGACGAGCCCGAGGCTCGACTCCTGCGTCTCGTTCAGGCCGAGCGCCTTCGAGAGCAGGAGCGGCCCGAAGCCCGAGATCGTCGCGCGGATCGGCACGCCCCGGCCGACGCCGCCGAGCGAGTAGAACTCGGTCGGGAAGGTCGCGGGGGTCCACTCCTGGCCGATGCCCGCCGTGCGGGCGAGCAGCTTCTCGTTGCCCTCCCCCGGCGTCGCGATGCCCGAGAGGTCGCCCTTGATGTCGGCGGCGAAGACGGCCACGCCGTGCGCCGAGAGCTGTTCGGCGAGCACTTGCAGCGTGCGGGTCTTGCCGGTGCCCGTCGCCCCGGCGACGAGCCCGTGCCGATTCGTCATCGCGAGGGGGATGCGCACCGGCACGTCGGGCAGCGCCTCGCCGTTGACGAGCGCACCGATCTCGAGCGCGGCGCCCTTCAGTGCGTAGCCGGCGCGGATCACCTCGATCTGGGCCTCGTCGAGCGGGCCGGATGCCTCGGCCGCAGGCTTCTCGGCGGTGGGCGCCGTCGGTGCCGGTGCCGCAGCCCCAGCCCCCGCAGCCGCTTCGGCCGCCGCCTTCGCGAGCGCGGCGGCATCCTCGGCCTTGCGGATCGCCTCCTCGGCCTGCGCCTGCAGCGCCTTCGCCGCTTCGGCGGCTGCCGCAGCCGCCTCCTGCGCCCGCCTCACCGCGTCATCAGCCATGGTGCGATCCTACGATGCGGGCCGCGCCCGGCGGATGCGTACGCTGGGCGCATGACCGATGCGGCGCTGATCGGACCTGTGGACGCGCCCGACGTGCACGTGATGACGTTCAACGTGAGGCGACGCACCGGCGCGCTCCCCGGCAGCCCCGACCGCTGGGAGGGGCGCGAGCCGCTCGTGCGGCGTCTGCTGCGCGCCGAGCAACCGACGCTCCTCGGCGTGCAGGAGGCGCTCGCCGGCCAGGTCGACGCGATCGCAGACGCCCTCGGACCGCGATACCGGTGGGTCGGGCGCGGCCGCAGCGCCACGGGCGGTGACGAGCACTGCGCGATCTTCTACGACGAGGAACGGCTCGAGCTGACCGCGTGGCGACAGCGGGCCCTCTCGGCGACCCCCGACCTTCCCGGCTCGAGGTCGTTCGGCAACCTGACCCGGCGCATCCTCGTGTCGGCGGAGTTCACCGACACGGCGACCGGAGCGCGAGTGCTCGCGTTCAACACCCATCTCGACCACCTCTCGTGGCGCTCCCGGCTCGCATCGGCGGCGATGATCCTCGACCTCGTGCAGCAGGCGGAGTCGGCGGAACCCGATGCGATGACCGTCGTGACCGGCGACGTCAACGCGGCCCCCGACTCCGCCCTCCACGGCCGGCTGACGGCGCAAGGGGTGCTCCGGGATGCTTGGGAGGTCGCGACCGAGCGGCTGACACCGCACTGGGGGACGTTCTCGAACTACCGCCCACCGCGGCGAGGCGGTCGACGCATCGATCTCATCCTCGTCGGCCGCGGCGTCGACGTCCGCAGCGCCGGAATCAACACGGCGAGATTCGCGGGCCGCGCGGCATCCGACCATGAGCCGATGCAGGCCGTTCTCCGCCGCGCGAGCAGCCGACAATCTAGTCTGAAGGCATGATCCGCACGTCGCTGCGGCGCCCTGAAGGACCGGCCGAGATCGTCGCCGACGCACTCCGCGTGCTCGGAGTGCTCAGCATCGTCGTGGCGGGCGTCGGGTGGGGCCTGCTCTCGGGGCTCAGCTTCGTGGCGGCATCGGCCGCGATGCTCGTCCCCCGACTGCTGCGAGTACGGCCCGCCCTCGACCTCCTCTTCGGCGCTGTGGTGCTCGTCTCGACCTGGAGCAGCGTGCTGGGGCTCTTCATCACGACGCGCTGGTGGGACATCCCCATGCATTTCCTCATGAACGGCGTCGCCGCGGCGATGCTCTACATCGTGCTCGTGCGCCTCCACGTGATCGCCGATGCCGAGACGCTGCCTCGCCCGGTGCTCTCGGCCGCGGTCACGGTCACGGCACTCGGACTCGCGCTCGGCGTGCTCTGGGAGTACTTCGAGTGGTTCGGGCGCACCTACATCGACCACGAGATCATGACCGGCTACTCGGATACCCTCGGCGACCTCCTGCAGGGCGGCCTCGGCTCGCTCGCCGCCGGCCTGTCGATGCGGTTCCTGGCAGATCGCCCCCGTCGGGCAGACGAACGGTTGCCCACGCGGCGGGCGGGTCTGCGGGGTTGAGCGCGCCGACGCGGCGCTGCTACCTGAGACGGCGCCCTCCCCTTCGGCGGCGCCGCGCAATAGTGTGGAGCACGTGAGCCCCAAGGCGTCGACGGCCGAGGTGCTGCAGATCGACGACCGCGAGGTGCGCATCAGCAGCCCCGACAAGATGGTGTTCCCAGGGCCCGGCCTCACGAAGCTCGACGTCGTGCGGTACTACCTCGCCGTCGCCGTCGCCGACGGGGCGCTGCGCGGCGCCGGCGGGCGGCCGATGGTGCTGAAGCGCTTCGTGAAGGGCATCGACCACGAGGCCTTCTTCCAGAAGCGCGCCCCCGAGAAGCGGCCCGACTGGATCGAGACCGCGACGCTGCACTACGCCTCGGGCAACTCGGCCGAGGAGGTCGTGATCCGCGACGCCGCGGCGCTCGCCTGGGTCGTGAACCTCGGCTGCCTCGACCTGAACCCCCATCCGGTGCGGGCCGAGGACCTCGACCACCCCGATGAGCTGCGCGTCGACCTCGACCCCATGCCGGGCGTCGAGTGGGCGCAGATCGTCGACGTCGCGATGGTCGCCCGCGACGTGCTCGCCGACCACGGGCTCGTCGGCTGGCCGAAGACCTCGGGCTCCCGCGGGCTGCACATCAACGTGCGCATCGAACCGCGGTGGGACTACCGCGAGGTGCGGCTCGCCGCCGAGACGCTCGCGCGCGAAGTCGAGAACCGGGCACCCGGCATGGCGTCGGCGAGGTGGTGGAAGGAGGAGCGGGGCGAGAGCGTCTTCGTCGACTTCAACCAGAACGCGAAGGACCGCACCGTCGCCTCGGCGTACTCCATTCGGCCGCTGCCCGACGCGCGCGTGTCGACGCCGCTCGACTGGAGCGAGGTGCGCGGCAGCCGCCCCGAGCGCTTCACCGTGGCGACCGTGCCCCTGCGGTTCGCCGAGCGCGGCGACCCGGCGGCCGGCATCGACGACGCCGTCGGCAGCCTCGACGGGCTGCTCGCCCTCGCCGAAGAGCTCGGCCCGGCCGAGAAGCCCCCCAAGTCCTCCGACGGCTCGGGGCGCCGCGCCTCGACGATGCCCCTCATCGAGATCGCCCGGGCCGAGACCAAGCCCGAGGCGCTCGAGGGGCTCGAACGCTGGAAGGCGCGGCACCCCGATGTCGTGGCCCTGCTCCACCCCGCCGACGTGCTCGTCGACGGCATGCGCGGCAGTTCGTCGCTCTGGTACCGCATCCGGGTCAATCTGCAGCACGTGCCCGAGGCGCAGCGCCCCGGGCAGGAGCCCCTCGAGATCGACTACGACCCGTGGGCCGGCAAGGAGTGGGATCGCCCGTGAGCGACCTCGGCCCGGTGGATCCCGGATTCGCCGGCGATGCCGCGTGGCTGCGGCGCTTGCGCTTGCGTCCCGACGGCGACCCCGTGTCGACATCGTCGAGCCGGCTCATCCCCGTCACCACGAACGACGGCGAGCCGGCGATGCTGAAACTCGCCCGCACCGACGAAGAACGGCGCGGCGCCGAACTCCTCGTGGCACTCGATGGCCACGGCGCCGCACGCGTGCTCGACCACCGCGACGAAGCCCTGCTCCTCGAGCGTGCGACGGGCCCGCTCGACCTCGTGCGCTTCGTCGCCGAGGGTCGTGACGACGACGCCACGCGCACGATCTGCTCGGCGGGCGACCGCATCCACGCGGCATCCGCGCTCGTGCTCGACCGCCCCGACCCGCCCGCGCTCGTCGACCTGCCGACCTGGTTCCGCGAGCTCTTCGCCCATGCCGACGCGCTCGGCCCGCTGCACCGGCGGGGCGCGGACCTCGCTGCGGCGCTCTTCGACGACCCGCGCGAGCCCGTCGTGCTGCACGGCGACCTGCATCACGGCAACGTGCTCGACTTCGGCGAGCGCGGCTGGCTCGCGATCGACCCGAAGGGCCTCTTCGGCGAGGCGGCCTTCGACTCCTGCAACCTGCTCTGCAACCCGTCGCCCGAGCGGGCGCTGCGCCCCGGTCGCCTCGAACGGCAGTTCGGCGTGGTGCTCGAGGCGACCGGTCTCGATGCCGGTCGCCTCGCCGAGTGGCTCGTGGCCTGGTGCGCCCTCTCGTCGACGTGGTTCGCTCTCGACGACGACCCGGGCCGAGCCGAGTCCGCCGCGGCCGTCGGCGAGCTCGCGACGACGTTGCAGCGGCGCTGAATCGCGCTCGCACGAGCACCGCGGCCGATTATTCACGGTGGGTCGTCCTTGTCACCCGATCACCGCCCCGCGAGACTGATCGAACGGGCCGGTCGACACTCGCCTGCCCCGCATTGCCGTTCGAGACGCCACGCGACCCGCACCCGCCGAGAACCAAGGAGCGAGCGAAATGACCATCGAGAAGACGCCGGCAGGGCACACGGAGCCGGCGAACGACGGCCCGCTCGCCGATTCGCTCCTGAGCCTCGGGCGGTTCCTGCGTCGCGGCGAGGTGTCGGAGGACAAGCGCTCGCTGTTCCTCGAGGGCGGTCGCCAGGGCGACGTGTTCTACCGCGACCGGTGGTCGCACGACAAGGTCGTGCGGTCGACCCACGGTGTGAACTGCACGGGGTCGTGCTCGTGGAAGGTCTACGTCAAAGACGGCATCATCACGTGGGAGACCCAGCAGACCGACTACCCCACGGTCGGCCCCGACTCCCCCGAGTACGAACCGCGCGGATGCCCCCGGGGCGCCGCCTTCAGCTGGTACACCTACTCGCCGACCCGCGTGCGCTACCCGTACATCCGCGGCACCCTGCTGACGATGTACCGCGAGGCGAAGGCCCGGCTCGGCGACCCCGTGCTCGCGTGGGCCGAGATCACGGCCGACCCCGAAGCATCCGCTCGCTACAAGCGCGCCCGCGGCAAGGGCGGGCTCGTGCGCGCGACGTGGGACGAAGCGGCCGAGATCGTCGCCGCCGCCCACGTGCACACGATCAAGCAGTACGGCCCCGACCGCGTCGCCGGCTTCTCGCCGATCCCGGCGATGTCGATGGTGTCGCATGGCGCAGGCACGAGGTTCATCAACCTCATCGGCGGCACGATGCAGTCGTTCTACGACTGGTACGCCGACCTGCCCGTCGCGAGTCCGCAGGTGTTCGGCGACCAGACCGATGTGCCCGAGTCGGCCGACTGGTGGAACTCGAGCTACCTCATGATGTGGGGCTCGAACGTGCCCGTGACACGCACGCCCGATGCGCACTTCATGACCGAGGCGCGTTACCGCGGCCAGAAGGTCATCACCGTCTCGCCCGACTACGCCGACAACACGAAGTTCGCCGACGAGTGGCTCGCGCCGCACCCCGGCACCGACGGCGCCCTCGCGATCGCGATGGGCCACGTGATCCTCAAGGAGTTCTACGTCGATCGGCGCACGCCGCGCTTCGCGGATTACATGAAGCGATTCGCGGATGCCCCGTACCTGATCAGCCTCGAAGAACGCGGCGATGCCTGGGTGCCCGGCAAGTTCCTCACCGCGGCCGACCTCGGCGAGGCCGAGGCGGGGGTGGCGAGCGCGGCGTTCAAGACGGTGCTGCTCGATCAGGACAGCCGGGCCGTCGTGCCGAACGGCTCGCTCGGCCACCGTTTCGGCCCCGAAGACGAGGGCAACTGGAACCTCGACCTCGGCGAGGTCGACCCGCTGCTCTCGGTCGCCGACGGCGCGGCCTGGGCCGGCGCCGCCGTCGCCGTCGACCTGCCGCGCTTCGACATCGCGCCCGAGCCGGGCGCCGAGCACGAGGGCGGAGCCGGCTCGATGCGTCGCGGCGTGCCCGTCGCGCAGGTCGCCGGCAAGACGGTGACCACGGTCTTCGACCTGCTGCTCGCCCAGTACGGCGTCGGCCGCGAGGGCCTGCCCGGCGAGTGGCCGACCGGCTACGACGACGCCTCCTCCCCCGGCACGCCCGCGTGGCAGGAGGAGATCACGAGTGTTCCCGCCGAGAAGGCCGAGCGCATCGGCCGCGAGTTCGCCGACAACGCCGAGCAGTCGGGCGGCCGCTCGATGATCCTCATGGGTGCGGGCACGAACCACTGGTTCCACTCCGACACGATCTATCGCACGTTCCTGGCGCTGACCACCATGACGGGCTGCCAGGGCGTGAACGGCGGCGGTTGGGCCCACTACGTCGGTCAAGAGAAGGTGCGCCCGCTCACCGGCTACAACCAGTACTCGAGCGCGGCCGACTGGGTGCGCCCGGCGCGCAACATGATCGGCACCGCGTTCTGGTACCTCGCCACCGACCAGTGGCGGTACGACGGCCTGCCCGCCGACCAGCTGGCCTCGCCGCTCGCGAAGGGCCTCTTCGAGGGCCGCACGACGGCCGACTGCCTCGTCGAGTCGACGAAGCGCGGTTGGATGCCGAGCTACCCGACCTTCGACCGCAACCCGCTCGACATCGTCGACGAGGCGGAGGCGGCCGGCAAGGAGCCGGCGCAGTACGTGGTCG
The DNA here is from genome assembly GCF_053619715.1 of Agromyces sp. NPDC055520. Lineage (NCBI taxonomy): Bacteria > Bacillati > Actinomycetota > Actinomycetes > Micrococcales > Microbacteriaceae > Agromyces > Agromyces sp. NPDC055520. The sequence goes on from NZ_JBSHJY010000024.1 coordinate 30,873, forward strand.
ACAGCCTCGCCGACGGCTCGTTGCACTACGCCGTCGAAGACCCCGACGCCCCCGAGAACTTCCCCCGGGTGCTGAACGTCTGGCGTGCGAACATCCTCGGCTCGTCGGGCAAGGGCAACGAGTACTTCCTGAAGCACCTGCTGGGCACCGATTCGGCGGTGCGCGCCCCCGAGGCCGAGGGCGACCGCCGGCCCCGCGACATGGTGTGGCGCGACGACGCCCCGATCGGCAAGCTCGACCTGCTCGTCACGACCGACTTCCGCATGACGTCGACGACGCTCTTCTCCGACATCGTGTTCCCCGCGGCCACCTGGTACGAGAAGCACGACCTCTCCTCGACCGACATGCACCCGTTCGTGCACTCGTTCAACCCCGCGATCAAACCGCCGTGGCAGACGAAGACCGACTTCGACATCTTCCACACGATCGCCGGTCGCATGAGCGAGATGGCCGTCGAGCACCTCGGCGTGCGCCGCGACCTCGTGGCCGTGCCGCTCATGCACGACACCCCCGATGCGATGGCGACGCCCCACGGCACGGTGCGCGACGACCTGCCGGCCGTGCCGGGTGTGACGATGCCGAAGCTCGTCGTCGTCGAGCGCGACTACCCCGCGCTCTCGGCTCGGCTCGGCTCGCTCGGCCCGCTCACCGCGAAGCTCGGCATGGTCACGAAGGGCATCACCTTCGACCCCACGCCCGAGATCGAACTGCTGAAGGCCTCCAACGGCGTCGTCACCTCGGGCCCGAACATCGGCGCCGTCCGCCTCGACACCGACGTGCGGGCGTGCGAGATGATCCTCGCGCTGTCGGGCACGACCAACGGGCGACTCTCGGTGCAGGGCTTCCGTCAGCTCGAGAAGCGCACGGGGCAAGAGCTCGCGAGCCTCGCGCTCGACCATGAGGGCTCTCGCATCACGTTCCCCGACGTGCAGTCGCGGCCGGTGAGCGTCATCACCTCGCCCGAGTGGTCGGGCTCCGAGCACGGCGGCCGACGCTATACGGCGTTCGCGATCAACGTCGAGCACAAGAAGCCGTGGCACACGCTCACGGGGCGCATGCACTTCTTCCTCGACCACGACTGGATGAGCGAACTCGGCGAGAACCTGCCGGTGTACCGGCCACCGCTCGACCTGCACCGGCTCTACGGCGATGCGCGCCCCGGCTCGACGGCCCCGAGCGGTGCGCCCGGCTCCGACGGCCACGCCGAAGTCGCGGTGCGCTACCTGACCCCGCACTCGAAGTGGTCGATCCACTCCGAGTACCAGGACAACCTCTTCATGCTCTCGCTCTCGCGCGGCGGCCCCACGATCTGGATGAGCCCGAAGGACGCCGACAAGATCGGCGTGCGCGACAACGAGTGGATCGAGTCGTACAACCGCAACGGCGTCGTGGTGGCGCGTGCGATCGTCTCGCACCGCATGCCCGAGGGCACGGTGTACATGTACCACGCGAAGGACCGCACCGTCGACGTGCCCCGCACCGAGACGAGCGGCCTGCGCGGCGGCATCCACAACTCCCTCACCCGGGTGCTCCTGAAGCCGAGCCACCTGATCGGCGGCTACGCCCAGTTGTCGTTCGCGTTCAACTATCTCGGTCCGACCGGGAACCAGAGAGACGAGGTCACCGTGATCCGCCGTCGCAGCCAGGAGGTCGAGTACTGATGAAGGTCATGGCGCAGATGTCGATGGTGATGAACCTCGACAAGTGCATCGGATGCCACACCTGCAGTGTCACGTGCAAGCAGGCGTGGACGAACCGGTCGGGTGTCGAGTACGTGTGGTTCAACAACGTCGAGACCCGGCCGGGCATCGGCTACCCCCGCGGCTATGAAGATCAGGAGAAGTGGCAGGGCGGCTGGGTGCGCAACAAGCGCGGCCGGCTGAGCCTGAAGGCCGGCGGCCGCCTCTCGAAGTTCGCCCGCATCTTCTCGAACCCGAAGCTGCCCGAGATCCACGACTACTACGAGCCGTGGACGTACGAGTACGACATGCTGCTGAACGCCCCCGAGGGCGAGCACACGCCGGTGGCGAAGCCGAAGAGCCTGCTCACCGGCGAGGACATGAAGATCAAGTGGTCGGCGAACTGGGACGACAACCTCGGCGGCGCCGAGGAGACCATGGCCGAGGACCCGATCCTCAAGCACATGAGCGAGCACGTCACGACCGAGTTCGAGAAGACGTTCATGTTCTACCTGCCGCGCATCTGCGAGCACTGCCTGAACCCGTCGTGCGTCGCCTCGTGCCCCTCGGGCGCCATGTACAAGCGCGCCGAAGACGGCATCGTGCTCGTCGACCAGGACGCGTGCCGGGGCTGGCGCATGTGCGTGACCGGCTGCCCCTACAAGAAGGTCTACTTCAACCACAAGACGGGCAAGGCCGAGAAGTGCACGCTGTGCTACCCGCGCCTCGAGGTCGGGCTGCCGACCGTGTGCTCCGAGACCTGCGTCGGCAGGCTCCGCTACCTCGGACTCGTGCTCTACGACGCCGACCAGGTCGCGAAGGCGGCCTCCGTGAAAGACGAGAAAGACCTGCTCGACTCGCAGCGCTCGGTGTTCCTGAACCCGCACGACCCGGCCGTCGTCGAGGCTGCGCGCGCCGAGGGCATCCCGGAGGACTGGATCGAGGCGGCCCAGGCCAGCCCCATCTGGAAGCTCATCAACGACTACAAGGTGGCGCTGCCGCTCCACCCCGAGTACCGCACGATGCCCATGGTCTGGTACATCCCGCCGCTCTCGCCCGTCGTCGACGTCGTCGCGAGCTCGGGCAACGACGGTGAGGATGCACCGACCCTGTTCGCCGCGATCGACAAGCTGCGCATCCCGATCGAGTACCTCGCGGGGCTCTTCACGGCGGGCGACGTCGCGCCGGTCGACGGGGTGCTCCGCCGCCTCGCGGCCATGCGGTCGTACATGCGGAACATCAACCTCGGCCAGGAGCGCGACGAGGAGATCGCGACCGCCGTCGGCATGACGGGCGTCGAGATCGAAGAGATGTACCGTCTGCTCGCGATCGCGAAGTACGAGGATCGCTACGTGATCCCGAGCGCCCACACCGAGCAGGCCGCCGAACTCGAGGAGCTCGCGTGCTCGCTCGACTACGACGGCGGCCCGGGCATGGGCGGGTCCGGCCCGTTCGGCGCCGCGAGCGGCACCGAGGTGCCGGTGGCGGTCGAGAACTTCCACGTGCTGAAAGACCGTCAGACCGCCGACCGGCCCTCGACGCCGGGCCGCGTGAACCTGCTCAACTGGGATGGCAACGGGGCGCCGCGCGGACTCTTCCCGCCCGACTCGAAGCCAGACACGAAGAGCGGGTCGTGATGGCCCGCATGCCCGCCCAGATCCAGTTGCGCAACATGCCGCAACCGGTTCAGCCGGTTGCGCTCACGGCCGCTCAGCGCGCCCAGGCGCACATGATCGCGTCGCTGCTGCTCGACTACCCCGATCAGGCATTCCATGACAGGATGCCGCAGCTCGCGGCATCCGTCAGGCAACTGCCCGCTCCCATCGAGGCGGCATTCACGGCCTTCATGGAAGCCGTCGACGCCGCCGGCCCCGAGAAGCTCGCGCAGGACTACGTCGTGACGTTCGACCTGAAGCGCAAGTGCTGCCTCTACCTCAGCTACTACGCGGCGGGCGACACCCGGCGTCGCGGCACGGCGCTCGTCACCTTCCTCGACGCGTATCGCGCGGCCGGCTGGGAGTTCGACTCCGACGACCTGCCCGACTTCCTGCCCGCGGTGCTCGAGTTCTCGGCGATCAGCGAGTCGCCGATCGCCGAGCAGCTGCTCGCAGCCCACCGCGACGGCATCGAGGTGCTGAGGGCCGCGCTGCTCGCGCAGCGAAGCCCGTGGGCCTCGGTCGTCGAGGCCATCTGCCTCTCGCTGCCCGAGATCGACGCAGCCACCCGCGAACGGTATCTCGACCTCATCAACGAGGGCCCCCCGACCGAGACCGTCGGCCTGAGCTTCGGCGCACCGACGTTCCTCGGCAATCTCAAACCCTTCGCCCCCGGTGGGGTCTCGGAAGAGGAGGTGCGGGTGTGAACGCGCTCGACATCCTGTTGTGGGTCGCATTCCCGTATGCGGCATTCGCCGTGTTCGTGGTCGGCCATATCTGGCGCTATCGCTACGACCAGTTCGGGTGGACCACCCGGTCGAGTCAGGTGTACGAGAACCGGCTGCTGCGCTGGGGCTCGCCGATGTTCCACCTCGGCATCCTCTTCGTATTCGCCGGGCACGTCGTCGGGCTGCTGATCCCGCGCGAGTGGTTGTACGCGATCGGCATCGACGAGCACATCTACCACATCGGTGCGACCGTGCTGGGCTCGATCGCCGCGGTCTTCACCCTCGCCGGTCTCGCGATCCTCATCTACCGACGGCGCACGACGGGCGCGGTGTTCCTCGCGACGACGACGATGGACAAGGTCATGTACGTGTTCCTCGGGGCCACGCTGATCTTCGGTTCGATCGCGACCTTCATGTACCAGGTGCTCGGGCCGGGCTACGAGTACCGGGGCACGATCAGCCCCTGGATCCGCAGTCTCATCTTCCTGCAGCCCGAGCCCGAGCTCATGGTCGGCGTGCCGCTGATGTTCCAGCTGCACGTGCTGACGGCGACGGCGCTCTTCGCGCTCTGGCCGTTCACTCGTCTCGTGCACGTGTTCTCGGCACCCGTCGGGTACCTGTTCCGGCCGTACATCGTGTACCGCTCGCGCGACAATACGCGCCCCGGTCGCCCCACCCGCCGCGGCTGGGAGGGCGTCGAGCAGCCCGACGAGAAGAAGCTGCACAAGCTCTGACCCCGGCCGGCCACCTGTTCCACCATCAGATGCACGAAAGGCACCACCCATGACGAAGCAACCCGTGTCGATCGAGACCGCCCCGCACGAGGCATCCACCGACGAAGCCGGCGGCCATTCCTGCAATTGCGGGCACGACGACAGCGAGCGCATCGTGCTCGACGCCACGTCGATCCCGCACGCCATTCGGCACGCCACGATCTTCGGCGCGCTCGGCGCGGTGCACCCCGGGTTCTCGCTCGACCTGATCGCACCGCACGACCCGCTGCCGCTGATCGCCCAGCTCGAGCAGCGCGAGCCCGGCGCGTTCACGGTGGGCTACGTCGAGCGCGCACCCGAGCGCTGCGTGGTGCGGTTCACCCGCAACTGACGCACGACCCTCCGACGACGCAGATCCCGACTCCACGGAGTCGGGATCTGCGTTTCACTGTGCCGGGGGGCGTGTTCGGCTCTGGCGTTCGGCTCTGGCGGTTCGGCTCTGGCGTTCGGCTCTGGCGTTCGGCTCTGGCGTTCGGCTCTGGCGTTCGCGCTGGTGCTCTGTTCGACTAAGGCGCGCCCGGCAACGAGGAACGACCTCCGGCCGGTGTACCCGGCCGGAGGTCGTCGTCTCGGGCTTACAGCCCTGCTGCCCTACCCCTTCACTGCGGCCGCGGGCACGTCGCCGGCAGCGCCCGCGTCGACCGTCGCCGGCGCGGGCGAGCCGGGCCGGGCGTCGCGCAGCATGCCCGCCACCACGAGGGCGAGCGCGCCGACGAGCACGAGCAGCCACAGGCCGAGCGAATACGAGTTGGTCTCCGCGTGATACGTGGCGCCCATCACGAGCGGCGGGAAGTAGCCGCCGAGGCCGCCCGCGGCCGCCACGACGCCGGTGACCGCACCGACCTTGTCCTTCGGCGTCGACGGCCCCACCCAGGCGAAGACCCCGCCCATGCCGAGGCCCATGGCACCCGCCATGGCGATGAAGACGACGCCGGTGAGCACGCCCTCAGGCGGTTGCTGGCCGACGACGTAAGCGAGCGAGACGATGCCGGCGAGTGACACGAGTGTGATCACCTTGGGCCCGATGCGGTCTGAGAGCACACCGCCGATCGGGCGGGCGACCACCGCGGCCAGTACGAACAGCGCGGTGCGGGTGCCGGCGCCGACCGGGTCGACCTCGTCGGGGTAGATGGTGGTGAGGTACTTCGGCAGGAAGGTCGCGAAGGCGACGAAGCCGCCGAAGACGATGGCGTAGAGGAACGACATCTCCCACGTGACCCGCAACCGCAGGGCGCCCATGACCTTCGGCACGAGCGGCTGGCTGCTCGGCTCCCAGACGGGCGACTCCCGAAGGAACAGCCACGAGATGACGGCGGTGGCCGCCATGACGCCGGCGATCAGCAGGTGGGTCGGCAGATAGCCGATGCTCTCGGCCAGCCGTGGGGTGGCGAACGCCGAGATTCCGGTGCCGATCATGCCCATGCCGAACACGCCGGTCGCGAAGCCGCGCTTCGACGGCTCGTACCACGCACTCGAGAACGGCACGCCGACGGCGAAGATCGTGCCGGCCACGCCGAGGTAGAACCCCGCCGCCACGAGCAGCGGGAAGCTCTTGATCTCGCCGGCGAGGGCGACGAGCAGCACGGCGGGCACGGAACCGAGCAGCACGAGGGTGAACATCTTGCGCCCGCCGAACCGGTCGGTGAGGGCGCCGACGACGATGCGGCCGAGGGCGCCGACCAGCACGGGGGTCGCGAGCATGAGCGAGATCTGCCCCTCGTCGAGCCCGAGTTCGGTGGCGTAGGTCTTCTGCAGGGGGGCGATCACCATCCAGGCCCAGAAGCCGACGGTCGACGCGATGGTCGCCAGCAGCACCTGGCCGAACTGCCCGCGCAGCTGCGTCTTCCCGACCGTCTCCGTGCGTTCCGGTCGAGTGGATGATGCTTGCATGTTGCCCCCTGTTCGGTTGGCGGGATCGTGCAGCGCCGTTGCTCCATGCCGACCGTAACCCGCTGAGCCGGGGTGGGGCCAGCACCGAACGCCGTGTTTAATCCGCTGATCCCAACCGCGAATCACTCGACGTGGAAGAGCCCCGATGCGCCGCGCTCGGCGTCGACCATGACGTGCGAGACGAACGGGTAGTCGCCCGCCTCGGGGAACGCGAGTTCGACGAAGCCGCCCTGCGCCGGCATCAGGCCGAGCGCCTGCGAGCCGCCCACGCCGGTCGAACCGCCGGCGCGCAGCAGGTAGTCGCCCTCGCTCCATACGGTGTCGAACTGCCCGCCGATGACGTGGAACGACATCGCCCGGTTCGGCCCGACGTCGAGCACCCAGACGCGCACGCGCTCGCCGACGGATGCCTCGAGCGGATCGAAGCGGTACTGGTTCGCGTACCCGTTGAACACCACGAGGTCGGGCCTCTCGGCGTTGACCTTCGTGACGTCGACCTCGCCGCCCTGCGCTCCGAGGTACAGCTCGCTCTGCACCACCAGGTACTCGCGATCGACCTCGGCGAGCCCGGGCGGGTCGATGACGACCGCGCCGAACATGCCGTTCGCGATGTGCGCCGACATCGGCATGGTCGAGCAGTGGTACATCCAGATGCCGGCCTTCGTCGCGGTGAAGGTGTACACGAGCGACTCCCCCGGCTGGATAGTGCGCATCGGCTCGTTCGGCGCGAGCATGCCCGCGTGGAAGTCGATCGAGTGCCCGATGGTGCCGTCGTTGACGAGCGTGACCTCGAACACGTCGCCGACCTTGCCGCGCAGCGTCGGGCCGGGTGCGGTGCCGCCGAAGGTCCACAGCGTCTGCGTGATGCCGGGCGCGACCTCGCGTTCGGCCTCCGTCACCTCGAGCGTGACCTCGTGCCGGGTCGCCCCGGGCGCCGGTGCCAGGGCCGCGTCGCGCGCTTCGAACCCGTCGTCGGGCTCGCGCATCAGGTCGAGGTCGTCGGCAGCAGAGGCCTCGCCGCCCGACTGGCCGTGGTCCATGTTCTCGTGCCCGCCGGCGCCGCCCGCAGCGCCGCTTGCGGCACCTGCCCCGCCGACGACCCTGATCGCCAGTTCCATGCCCATCTGCCGGTGGCCCGCCACCGAGCACCACGCGGTCAGGTCGGTGCCGACCACGCCGACGTCGATCGTGGCCCGCTCGCCGGGTGCGATCTTCGGCGAGCGCGCTCCGGTCTCGACCGTGAGGTCGTGCACCATGTCTCCGGTATTGCGGAACTCGATGACGAGCCGGTTGCCGGCCGGCACCTCGATCTCGCCCGGCACGAACCGCATGCCCTCGACCTCGACGGTGACGGTGGTGGTCTCGCCCGTCGCGGCGACGTCGCCCGCCGGGGAAGTTCCGATGCCCGCGGCCGCCGGGTCGACCGCGACGCCGCCGGCGACGAGCAGGGCGAGCACGCCGACGGCGGTGACGATCATGCCGCTGCGGCTCTTGCGCGGGGCCGGCGCCTCGGTCGGCGCGCCGAGCAGCACGGTGCGCGAGCGGTCGGGGGTCTCTCCCTCGGCCCGTCGAGCCCGCCGCGCGACCACGATCGCCCGCACCGCGAGCACGAGGAAGCTCGCGAACACGCCGAACACGTAGAGCGAGAGCAGCACCTTGACGACGCTCGGCACCGGCAGCAGGTAGAGCAGGATGCCGCCGTTGATCGACACGATGCGGAACACCGCGCCGCGGTCGAGCTCTTCAGCCGCGACCTTGGCCGATCGCGGGCTGCCGATCGTGACGACGGGGATGAGGTAGCTCAGCGCGCCGAGCAGCACCTGCACGACGAAGCCGGCGACGAACGGGCCGACGAGCCAGGTGAACGAGTCGAGCAGGGTGGCCCAGTCGGGCGCGATGACCGCCGCGCCCGCATACATCACGGCGGAGGCCAGGAGCCACGCCATGCCCGCCGCGATGCTCCACCCCGCATACGAGCCGGGCGGCATCTCGCGCGCCTGGCGCACGCCGTGCACGAGCACGAACCCGAGTCCGGCGATCCAGATCACGACGCCGAGGGCGACGAGCGGCTGCGCGCCGACGCCGGCGCCGAGCACGACCACGGCCAGTCCGTACAGCAGGAGCGGCAGGGCGCGCCTGGCGCCGGCATCGGTCTCGTCGCGCACCTTCGCGTGCAGCACGGTCGGCCAGAGCAGCACCGCCGTGCCGATCACGGTGATCGCGATCCAGCCGAGCAGGTTGAGGGTCGCGTGGGCGACCAGCAGTCGCTCGTGCAGCCCGCCGCCGGGCTCCGATGCGAGCCACGCCCCGAGGCCGACGCCGACCGCGAAGACGAGGGCGGATGCCACGTAGTAGCGCACGAGCGGGCGGAATCTCGCGGGCAGCGAGGTGCGCAATTGACGGAAGAGGATGAACGCGTGCGTGATCGCATTGACGCCCACGACGGCCGCGCCCGCGACGACGAGCCACCACAGCCCGGTCATCATGCCCGCGACCACGACGATCGCGCCGACGGTGTGCGCGACGAGCCGCACTCCGAGCCAGACCCGGCCGCCCGGTGCGGCGTGCCGCAGGAGCGTGTCGGCGAAGTGCTGGCTCCAGATGAGGATCGCCGTCGACGCGGCGCCGAGCAGCGTGACGTGCACCATGAGCCAGAGCGCGTGCGGCACGAATCGGTGCACGACGACGGCGACGCCGGCCGCGACGAGCCAGCCTGCGACGAGCGAGTTCGTGAGCAGATACCAGTTGCGGCGTTCCATCGCGGCCATCACGGCGACCCTTCGGGAGAGGCGGTCTGAAGACGCGGCCGCGCTGCCGCTCGGCCGACGACGGCCGAGCCCGCGGCGACCACGACGAACAGCAGGAGCGCGACGACGTTGCCGACGCCGCCGATCTGCACGAGCGGCGTCGACTCGCGGAGGTCGCCGGCCACCCGCACGACGAGCGCGAGGTGCAGCAGTGCCGCGGGCACGTACATGATCGGCAGGTACGGGAGCCGAACGCGAAGCACCGCCGGAAGGATGATGGGTGCGTGCGCCATGATCATCGAGATCACGAAACCGAGGAACACGGCGTGCAGCACCGCGTCGTACGCGAACCCGCCCCCGAGCGGATCCGCGACGAGCCAGCCGACGCCGGCGACCGCGAGCCACGCGTAGCCTGCGAGCAGGCACGCCGCGATGAACCGCACCACGCCGCGTGAGCGGATCGTCTTCATCGCCACGTCGTGGCGCAGCAGCCAGGCAACTTGCGCGAGCAGTGCGGCCCCGAAGAGCCACGAACCCCAGTCGGGCGACCAGAGGGCGACGACGGATGCCGCGACCATCGCGATCGCCGCGGCCAACGCGAGTCGCTCGGGCACCCGCCCGACGATCGCGATGCGGGCGAGCTCGAGTCGTTCGCCGACGATCGTGAGCACGAGGAACGTCGCGAGGAGCGGCGCGAGGCGGGGAATCGGCACCTCGGCCGCCCAGAGCAGGGCTCCGGCGAGCGCGGCGAAGGCACCGAGCGCCTGGATCGCCGTGGCGGTCATCGCCTGGCGGCGCCAGATGCCGGCGTAGAGCGCGAGTTGCACGACCAGACCGCCGACGACGACGAGCTGCCCGACCGCGAGCGGCAGCGGAGTGAGGCAGAGCACGCTGCCGATACCCGTGAACGCGGGTGCCAGAAAGCCCCACCATCGGCGCAGCGCGACCGCGCGCTCGAGCACCACGAGGGTGCCGACGAAGCCGAAGACGAGCAGCGGCGCGTGCAGGGCGGGCAGCCGGTCGAACGAGACGGGCGCGGGCAGACCGAGCAGGAGCAGCGCCGCGTCGAGTCCGGCGAGCAGGGCGAGCGCGCCGGGCACCACGAAGACGAGTCGCGTGAGCGGGTTCGGGGAGCGCGTGGGCGCGGCATCCGTCTGCGTCTGCGACGCTCGCGGCTCGCCGGGTGCGGAACCCTGCGAAAGCCGTCGACTGCTCACTCCTTCACAGTAAGCCGGAAATCCGGGCGCTCGGCCAGACCGTCTCGACGTCGAGATAATCACGGTGCCGCTCCGGATCCGCTCTCGGCCCGAGTGACATCATGAAAGGGCGCGCACGGCATGCGAGCGCGAGCAGTGAGGAGGACACGGTGGACGAGCAGCACGCGATCGACTGGGAGCCCCGCTCGGAGGAGGCGCAGGCCGACCAGATCGCACTCTACGATCGCACGCGGGCGCAGTGCCCCGTCGCCCACAGCCGTCATCGCAACTGGACGGTGTTCGGCCACGCCGACACGGTCGCGATCCTCGACGACCCGGGCACCTACTCCAACGCGGTGTCACGTCACCTGTCGGTGCCCAACGGCTTCGACGGCGACGAGCACGCCCGCTATCGGCAGATCGTCGACCGGTACTACACCCCCGAGCGCATCGCGGAGTTCGAGCCCCTCTGCCGCAGCATCAGCGCCGAGTTGATCGCCGCGCTGCCCCGCGATCGAGACGTCGACGTGATGTCGGCGCTGGCCGAACCCTTCGCGAACAACGTGCAGTGCGCCTTCATGGGCTGGCCCGACAGCCTGCGCGAACCCCTGCGGGAGTGGACGAAGCGCAACCACCGGGCGACGCTCAGCGGCGACGGCGCGGCGATGTCGGCGGTCGCCGTCGAGTTCGACGGTCGCATCACGGAACAGCTCGACGCGCGTCGCGGAGCGCCCGCCGACCTCGACGTCACGGCCTCGCTGCTGCACGAACGGGTGGGCGATCGTCTGCTCCGCGACGACGAGATCATCTCGATCATCCGCAACTGGACGGTCGGAGAGCTGAGCACGATCGCCGCGAGCGTCGGCATCATCGCCGTGTTCCTCGCCCGCAACCCCGAGGTGCAGCGCCGCCTCCGCGACGACCCGAGCCTGCTCACCGCGGCCGGCGACGAGATCCTGCGGTTGCACGCCCCGCTCATCGCCAACCGCCGCCGCACGACCCGGCCGGTCGAGATCGGCGGGCGCGAGATCCCCGCCGACGAGCGCGTGATGGTGCTCTGGGCGTCGGCGAACCGGGACGAACGCGTCTTCGGCGACCCCGACGAGTTCCGGCTCGACCGGGACCCGGCCGACAACCTCGTCTACGGCCGCGGCGTGCACTACTGCCCTGGTGCGCCACTGGCCAGGCTCGAGCTGCGCGTGATCTTCGAGGAACTGTTCGCAGCGACCCGTCGGATCGAGACTGTCGACGGCGCGGACGCGGTGAACGCTGCCTACCCCGCGGGCGGGTACACCGTCGCGCCCGTGACGTTCACGTCCTGACGCTGCGCGCCGGCGGCGCGAGTCCAGCTCAGCGCGTGAGCACGACCGGCGGGGCGCTCGACCAGGCGCGCACGAGCTCGTCGCGCACGGTGACACCCGTGCCCGCGGCATCCGGAACCCGCAACTGCCCGCGGTGCTCGCCCGCGCCGAGCACGAACGGCTCGGTGAGGTCTTCGGCGTAGTAGCGCGACGACGCCGAGGTGTCGCCCGGCAGCGTGAAGCCCGGCAGCGCCGCGAGCGCGACGTTCGCGGCGCGGCCGATGCCGGTCTCGAGCATGCCGCCGCACCACACCGGCACGTCGAGCGCACGGCACGCGTCGTGCACGCGCAGCGCCTCGAGGTAGCCGCCCATGCGCCCCGGCTTGATGTTGACGACCGAGGTCGCGCCCCGCTCGATCGCATCGACCGCGATCGCGGTGTCGAGGATCGACTCGTCGAGGCAGACGGGCGTCTCGCAGGCCTCGGCGAGCAGCGCGTGGGTCGCGATGTCCTCTTCGGCGAAGGGCTGCTCGATGAGCAGCAGCCCGAACGGGTCGAGGCCGGCGAGCAGCGGGATGTCGTCGGCGGTGTACGCCGTGTTCGCGTCGACCTGCAGCAGACCGCCGCGCCCCATGAGCTCGCACACCGCGGCGACCGGCACGAGATCCCACCCGGGCTTGATCTTCAGCTTGATGCGACGATAGCCCTCTTCGAGGTAACCGGTCACTTCGTCGAGCAGCTCTTCGAGCGTCGGGGCGATGCCCACCGAGACGCCGCAGTCGACCCAGTCGCGCACCGCTCCGAACGCGGCCCCCATCGAGCGACCCTGCGCCCGCAGCTCGGCGTCGAGCACGGCCGCCTCGAGCGCCCCCTTCGCCATGCGGTGGCCGGCGACGAAGGCCAGGGTCGGCGCGACGGACGCCGTGAGCGGCACGCCGGCCGATCGAGGGTCGGCGGCGCGGTCGGCCGTGACCCGGGCGGCATCGAGCGCGGACGCGTCGAGCAGCGCGGGTGCGAGATAGCGCTCGATGACCGATGCAGCGCCCCCGACGTACTCGGAGGAGTAGAACGGGTCACGGCCGGCGACGCACTCTCCCCAGCCGTCGCCCGCGTCGGTGCGCACTCGCACGATGACGGCCTCGCGTACCGTCTCGCGGCCGAAGCTCGTCTCGAAGGGGCGCACGAGCGGCACCTCGATGCGGTGCACCTCGATCGCCTCGATACGAGGTGCGTGTGCGAGTGCAGGTGCGGGTGCAGGTGCGTGTGGTGCATGCCGGGGCGTGTCGGTCATGGTGCCTCCGAGTCGGGATCGTCGTGGGTGAAGACGTAGTCGCCCGCGGCATCGAGTTCGGGGCGCAGACCCTCGGCGGCGAGCACCGCGAAGGCCGCGCGCGAACGCTCCCGCAGCCGGGCGGCGCCGGCCGGATCATCCGCCCGTATCGCCTCGAAATCGGCGACGAGCGCGAGGCCGCCGTGCGACGACCAGACGGGCTGCGGCCGCCCGGCGAGCGCTCGTGCCGTGCGCGGCGATTCGAGTCGCCAGCGCACCTCGAAGCGGTCGCTGCGATCGGCGCCCGTGATGCGGTCGTCGAGGCGACCGTAGAAGTCGGGGTGGAAGGCGATGACCTCCGCGCCGAGACGCGCGAGGTTCATGCGGGCGTTGCGGCGGATGAGCGGGTCGTAGGTCCAGCGCATCTCGTCGATGCCGTGCTCGAGGCAGATCGCGCGCTGGCGGAGCTTCAGGGCGATGCCGATGCCGCGGCCGCGAGCGGCGGGGTCGACGGCGTTCATGTGCGAATGCAGGTGGACACCGCCGTTCCAGCCGAGGAACCCGAGCGTCGCCCCGAGGATCTCGCCGCCCGATGGGCCGGCATCCGGAGTCTCGGCACGCGGAGTCTCGCCACCCGGCACCGCGACGAGCACCGTGTTGCCCGCATGGTCGAGCGCCTGCAGCATCGAGCGGTCGGGCCCGCGCCCGACGCCCCACGTCGCCTCGAAGCGGGCGAGCACACCCTCGATCTCGGCGCCCGCCGCCGCTCGGGTGACGACGCCGGCACGTCGGTCCGCGACATCCGCCAATTCGATCGCCGCGCCGAGGCCGCGAGCCGTCGCCCGTTCTTCGATCACGCCGTCCATTGCCTCTCTGCGCATCCCTCGACGCTATCGTGACCGATCGTGCACGTCGATCGCTGCAGGAACTTCTCGAGGGCCGACGGTGTGTTGTGCACGACATCCCCGATCGACGTCAATTCTTCCTGTTTCCGCCGCCCGGCGGCAGACCGCGATGCCCGCGCACGAGCCGGGCGTCCGCGACCGTTCGGGAGACGGCGGCGAGCACCATCGGCCAGTCCTCGAGCACGTGCAGGGCGCTCGGTCGTACGAGCGGCATGCCGAACGCCTGAGCGACGAGGGTGCGGTCGCGGTCGGCGAAGAACTCACGAGAACCCGAGTGGAAGCCCCGGCCGTCGATCTCGAAGCGCACGCACTCGTCGATGAGCCCGTCGTAGCGGCCGAGACCCGCGAGATCGAACTGCGGTTCGACGCTGAAACCCTCCCGAACCAGGCGTCGGATGAAGATGCTCTCCACTCCCGACTCAGGCTGCCCCGTGACGTCGTCGACGAGCGAAGCGCAACTGGCGGGCAACGACGCGAGCACGCCGTCGACCTCCGGTCGGGTGAGCACCCGTTCATGGATCGCCGAGTCGATCGCTGCGCTCGCGTGCTCGGCGGACATGCAGCGCACCGCCGAGGCGAGAGCGGTCTGCGGCGAAACGATCCAGTCGAGCGCACGTGCGGGCGCGAACTCCCGCGCCCAGTGGACGCGCGGTGCAGAGCCCGACGCCAGGCGAACCGTGCCTCTGCGTCGTCGCTCGGGCACCGTGGGGTGCCAGACACCGTCGTTCGATGTCTCGATCACCGTCGTCATCGGCGCGAGTCGTGACGCGGTCCGTGGAACATGCAGGTGCAGACGTTCGTCGGTTCCCGCCCAGACACCGAATCGGCGCAGCGCCGACAGACATCCGACACGACCCCCGACCGCGATCGCGCGGAGTTGGTCGTCGTCCGCCGACACGGTGGCCACCCATCCGTTCCGGGGCTGCACGACGGAACCTGCGGCGAGCGCCGATACGAGCGTCGTCTTCGTGAGTCCTCGGTTGCGCAGCGTTGCGACCCGTGCGACGTGACCGAGCCTGGCGAGTTCGCGATCGAGATCGAAGCGGGACATGTCGACATGTTGGTCGTCGGAATCGTCGAAGACGGGCATCCCGACCGATCTGCTCCCCGCAGTCGGCTGGGGAGGAGGAGTGGATGCAGGAAGTTCTGGCCGGAATCCGGCATGTCCCCGATGAACATGCCGGAATCCGGCC
>NZ_JBSHJY010000025.1:0-45846 GCF_053619715.1 Agromyces sp. NPDC055520
GAATCACGGATTCCGCGGGGCCGTGGGCCTATGTCGTGCGATCGGGCCCGGCTCGGCGCCGAGACGCGGCTCAGAACCAGTCGGACTCGCGCACGGCCTTCATGGCCAGCCGCCGTTCGTCTTTCTCGAGGCGGTCGAGGTAGAGCAGCCCGTCGAGGTGGTCGGTCTCATGCTGCAGGGCCTGGGCCATGAGCCCCGTGCCCGAGAGCTCGATCTCGTTGCCGTCGAGGTCGATGCCTCGCACCCGGGCGAACGGATGCCGCGGGGTCTTGTGCCACAGACCCGGCACCGAGAGGCACCCCTCGTCCATGAGCTCCTTCTCGCCCATGACCTCGACGATCACGGGGTTCAGGATGTACCCGACTTCGCCGTCGACGTTGTAGCTGAAGGCGCGCAGATTGACCCCGATCTGGGATGCCGCGACTCCCGCGCGGCCCGGCAGCCTGACGCTGTCGAGGAGGTCGACGACGAGTGCGCGCACGCGATCGTCGACCTGTTCGACGGGGGCGGAGACGGTCTTCAAGACAGGGTCGCCGAACAGGCGAATGGGGCGTTCCGGCAAGGGTTCTCCGTTTCAGTGCTCGCGCTCGGCGGGCATGCCTTCGACCACGAGCGCCGCGAGCTCACGGGCCGCGTGCCGGGTGACGGGTCGCAGCTCGTGCCAGTTCACGACGGAACCGGCGGCGAGTTGGGGATCGTATGGGATGCGCACGATCTCGCGCACCCGAGATTGGAAGTGGGCCTCGATCTCGTCGACCTTCACGAGGTGCGTGCCCTGCGTGGCGAGATTGATCGCGACGACGGCATTGCGCACGAGTTCGCCGTAGCCGTTGGCCTCGAGCCACGTGAGCGTCTCGGAGGCGAGCCGCGCCTCGTCGACGCTGCCCCCCGACACGATCACGACCGAGTCGGCGCGCTGCAGGGTCGCCCGCATGACGGAGTGCACGATGCCGGTGCCGCAATCGGTGAGCACGATCGAGTAGTACCGCGCCGCGAGGCCCGCGACGACGTTGTAGTCGTTGTCGTCGAACGCCTCGGAGAGCGTCGGGTCGGTGTCGGACGCGAGGATGTCGAGCCGCGTCTCGTCGCGCGAGACGAATCGTGAGAAGTCGGTGTATCCGCCGATCGACGAGGCCTTCGCGACGACGTCGCGCACGGTCTCGCGGGTCTGACGGTCGACCCGCTCGGCGAGCGTGCCGCGGTCGGGGTTCGCGTCGATCGCGATGACGCGGTCGTCGCGGGCGTCGGCGAGGGCCATGCCGAGGAGCGCCGTGATCGTCGTCTTGCCGACGCCGCCCTTGCGCGTGAGAACGGGCACGAACCGCGCGCCGCCCTCGAACCGTCGCTGGATACGATGGCTCAGGGCCTTGTAGGCCTGCACCTTCGCCGAATCGCCGAGGTTCACGAGGTGCAGGGAGGCCTCGTAGACGAGCCGGTTGAAGCCGCCCTGCGGCGCGGGCCGCGTGGTGCGGTTCAGGTCGATGAGTCGATCGGCCGTGAGCGAATCGGCCGACTCCGGCACCTCGGCCGGCAGCGCGGGCTCACCCGGCACGTCGACGATCGCGACGTGACTGCCGGTGTCGGTGCTCACGCGCTCACGCCGGGTCTTCGTCGCGTCGGAGGCGAGCAGCGCGCTGTACGGCGACGGTTCGCGCCGCGACGCTCCGCGGTAGCCGGCACCGGCCAGGGCCGGCGTGATGACCTCGACCGACGTGGTGCTGGCGCCGCCGCCGACGAGGCTGCCGGGGTTGACCGCGACGTCATCGATGGCCACCGCCACCTCGTCGTCGGGCATCTCGTGCACCGGTGCCGGTGGCAGGTCGACCCGAACGCTCGGGTTCGCTGCCGCGTCGTCTGCCGAGTGCGCGCCGGACACCGTCGACCTGCGAGCCCGGGCGAGTGCGGATGTTCCCGCACTCGACCCTCGACGCGACGCAGTGTCGTCGTTGAAATCGTCTTCAGTCACCGATACCCCTCCTCATCAGTGCCAACCGGTTCTCAGCCTAGCGCGGCCGCACGACGACGAGCAGATCACCCGCCTCGACCTGCTGCGTCTTGGGGATCGCGACGCGCTCGACCACACCGGCGATCGGCGAGGTGATCGCGGCCTCCATCTTCATCGCCTCGATCGAGGCGACGCTCTGGCCCGCGGCGATCTCGGCACCGGCTTCGACCTGCAGCGTCACCACGCCCGAGAACGGCGCGGCGATCTGCCCGGGCTGCGAGGCATCCGCCTTCTCTGCCGTGCGGGTCTCGACGACGATCGACCGGTCGCGAACGAAGACCGGGCGCAACTGCCCGTTCAGGATCGTCATGACCGTGCGCATTCCCTTGTCGTCGGCCTCGCCGATCGCCTCGAGCCCGGCGTAGAGCCGCACGCCGGTCGCGATCTCGACGACGTGCTCGGCGCCCTGACGGAGCCCGTAGAGGTAGTCGGCCGTGTCGACCACCGACAGGTCGCCGAACAGCTCGCGGATCTGCTCGTACTGGCGCGTCGGCGCCGGGAAGAGCAGCGCGTTCAGCATCGCACGCCGAGAGGTGCTGTCGGCCTCGAGGGCGGCGCGCTGGTCTGCCGTGAGCTCGGTCACGTCGATGCGGATGTCGCGGCCCGCGAGCACCTTCGTGCGGAACGGCTCGGGCCAGCCGCCGGGCAGATCGCCCAGCTCGCCGGCCATGAAGCCGATCACCGAGTCGGGCACGTCGTACTTCTCGGGGTTCGCCTCGAAGTCGGCGGGGTCGGCCTTGACCGCGGCGAGGTGCAGGGCGAGATCGCCCACGACCTTCGACGAGGGCGTGACCTTCGGCACCCGGCCGAGGATGCGGTCGGCGGCGGCGTACATGTCCTCGATGAGTTCGAAGTCGTCGGCGAGGCCGAGCGCGATCGCCTGCTGACGCAGGTTCGAGAGCTGACCGCCCGGGATCTCGTGGTGGTACACGCGGCCGGTGGGGCCCGGCAGACCCGACTCGAACGGGCGGTAGAGGCGTCGCACGGCCTCCCAGTACGGCTCGAGATCGGAGACCGCGTCGAGCGAGATGCCCGTGTCGCGCTCGGTGTGCGCTAGGGCGGCGACGAGCGACGATGCCGAGGGCTGGCTCGTGGTGCCGGCCATGGGCGCGCTCGCGACGTCGACGGCGTCGACACCGGCCCGGCTCGCGGCCAGGAGCGTCGCCAGCTGGCCGCCGGCGGTGTCGTGGGTGTGCAGGTGCACGGGCACGTCGAAGCGCTCGCGCAGGGCGCCCACGAGCTTCTCAGCTGCCGTCGGGCGCAGGAGGCCCGCCATGTCCTTGATGGCGAGCACGTGCGCCCCAGCGCCGACGATCTGCTCGGCGAGCTCGAGGTAGTAGTCGAGGGTGTACAGATCTTCGGCCGGATCGAGCAGGTCGCCCGTGTAACACAGCGCAACCTCGGCCACCGCGTGACCGGTCGAGAGCACCGAATCGATCGCGGGTCGCATCTGCGAGACGTCGTTGAGCGCGTCGAAGATGCGGAAGATGTCGACGCCGGTCGACGCGGCCTCGCGCACGAACGCGTCGGTGACCTCGGTCGGATACGGCGTGTAGCCGACCGTGTTGCGACCGCGCAGGAGCATCTGGATGTTGATGTTCGGCAGCGCCTCGCGAAGCGAGCCGAGCCGCTGCCACGGGTCTTCGCCGAGGAAGCGCAGCGCGACGTCGTAGGTCGCCCCGCCCCACGCCTCGACCGAGAGCAGCTCGGGGGTCATGCGCGCCACGTACGGCGCCACGGCCACGAGGTCGCGCGTGCGCACCCGGGTCGCGAGCAGCGACTGGTGGGCGTCGCGGAACGTGGTCTCGGTGACCGCGAGCGGCGTCTGGGCGCGGAGCGCCTGTGCGAACCCGGTCGGGCCGAGCTCGAGCAGTCGCTGGCGCGACCCGGCGGGTGCCGGTGCCGAGAGGTCGATCGCAGGCAGCTTCTCGACGGGGCTGACGGTCGTCGGTGCCGGTCCGTTCGGCTGATTCACCGTGACATCCGCGAGCCAGTTCAGGATCTTGGTGCCGCGGTCTTTCGAGACGCGGCCGCGCACCAGCTGCGGGCGCTCGTCGATGAACGAGGTGCTGAGGTCGCCGGCGACGAACGCGGGGTCTTCGAGCACGGCCTGCAGGAACGAGATGTTCGTCGAGACGCCGCGGATGCGGAACTCGGCGAGGGCGCGCTTGGCGCGGGCGACGGCCGCCGGGTAGTCGCGGCCACGGCACGTGAGCTTGGCGAGCATCGAGTCGAAGTGCGGGCTGATCTGGGCGCCGGGGTTGATCGTGCCGCCGTCGAGGCGGATGCCGGCCCCGCCCGGTGAGCGGTAGGTCGTGATCTTGCCGGTGTCGGGCCGGAAGCCGGCCGTGGGGTCTTCGGTCGTGATGCGGCACTGCAGCGCCGCGCCGCGCAGCCGGATCGACTCCTGCTCGAGGCCGAGCTCGGCGAGCGACTCCCCCGCCGCGATGCGGATCTGAGAGACCACGAGGTCGACGTCGGTGACCTCTTCGGTGACCGTGTGCTCGACCTGGATTCGCGGGTTCATCTCGATGAACACGTGCTGACCCGCCCGCTCGCCCGCGGTGTCGAGCAGGAACTCGACGGTGCCGGCGTTGACGTAGCCGATCGACTTCGCGAATGCGATCGCGTCGCGGTAGAGCGACCGGCGCACCTCGTCGGAGAGGTTCGGGGCCGGAGCGATCTCGATGACCTTCTGGTGGCGGCGCTGCACCGAGCAGTCGCGCTCGAAGAGGTGCACGGTCTCGCCCGAGGCGTCGGCGAGCACCTGGACCTCGATGTGTCGGGGCCGCAGCACCGCCTGCTCGAGGAACATGGTCGGGTCGCCGAAGGCGCTGTCGGCCTCGCGCATCGCCTCTTCGAGGGCTGCGCGAAGGTCTTCCTTCACGGCCACGCGACGCATGCCGCGCCCCCCGCCGCCCGCGACCGCCTTGGCGAAGATCGGGAAGCCGACCTCGTCGGCCTGGGCCACGAGCTCTTCGATGTCGCGCGACGGCGGCGTCGACTTCAGCACCGGCACCCCCGCGGCGATCGCGTGCTCTTTCGCCGTGACCTTGTTGCCCGCCATCTCGAGCACGCGCTTGGGCGGGCCGATGAAGGTGATGCCCGCCGCCTCTGCGGCCTGCGCGAGCTCGGGGTTCTCGGAGAGGAATCCGTACCCCGGGTAGATCGCGTCGGCGCCCGACAGCTGCGCGACGCGGATGATCTCGGCGACGTCGAGATAGGCGCGCACCGGATGCCCCGGCTCGCCGATCTGGTATGCCTCGTCGGCCTTCAGCCGGTGCAGCGAGTTGCGGTCCTCGAACGGATACACCGCGACGGTCTTCGCACCGAGCTCGACGGCGGCTCGGAACGCCCGGATGGCGATCTCGCCGCGATTGGCAACCAGGATCTTCGTGAACATGCAGACCTTTCCGACGGACAGCGCAAAGTGAACAGTCGCACAGCGAACGTTTAGGTATCGCCCGAGTAGTAAAGGTAACGTATCTGTTCGTGCACGTACTCAGCGTCAGTTCTCTGAAGGGCGGTGTCGGGAAGACCACCGTCACCCTCGGGCTGGCGTCCGCAGCGTTCGCGCGCGGCGTCCGCACCCTCGTGGTCGACCTCGATCCGCAGTCCGACGTCTCGACCGGCATGGACATCCAGATGGCCGGTCATCTCAACGTCGCCGACGTGCTCGCCTCGCCCAAGGAGAAGATCGTGCGCTCGGCGATCGCGCCGAGCGGATGGGCCCGCTCGAACCCGCAGTCGACGATCGACGTCATGATCGGCAGCCCCTCGGCGATCAACTTCGACGGGCCGCACCCGTCGATCCGCGACATCTGGAAGCTCGAAGAGGCACTCGCCAACGTCGAGGCCGACTACGAACTCGTGCTCATCGACTGCGCACCGTCGCTGAACGCGCTCACCCGCACCGCGTGGGCGGCGAGCGACCGCGTCGCCGTCGTCACCGAGCCGGGGCTCTTCTCCGTGGCCGCCGCCGACCGAGCCCTCCGCGCCATCGAAGAGATCCGTCGCGGCCTCTCACCCCGGCTCCAGCCGCTCGGCATCATCGTGAACCGCGCCCGCGTGCAGTCGCTCGAGCACCAGTTCCGCATCAAAGAGCTGCGTGACATGTTCGGCCCGCTCGTGCTCTCGCCCCAATTGCCCGAGCGCACCTCGCTGCAGCAGGCGCAGGGCGCCGCGAAGCCGCTGCACATGTGGCCGGGCGAGAGCGCCGAAGAGATGTCGGCGAACTTCGATCAGCTGCTCGAACGGGTGCTGCGCACGGCTCGCATCGGCGAGTTCGCCGGTCTGCCCCTCGACGCCTAGGGCTCGCCCGCGCCTCGCCGCACTCAGCAGGGGCGCAGCAGTCTCAGGAGATCTTGCGCGAGCGCACGCCGCGACGTGCAGCGAGTTCATCCATCGGGTCGGCCGGCTCGGTGCCGATCTCGACGAGTGTCGTCTCGACCTCGCGCAGCACCTTGCCGACGGCGATGCCGAACACGCCCTGGCCGCGGTTGACGAGGTCGATGACCTCGTCGTCCGACGTGCACAGGTAGACGCTCGCACCGTCGCTCATGAGCGTCGTCTCGGCGAGGTGGTCGATGCCGGCCTCGCGGAGCTGGGTGACCGCGGTGCGGATCTGCTGCAGGGAGATGCCGGTGTCGAGAAGGCGCTTCACGAGCTTCAGCACGAGGATGTCGCGGAACCCGTAGAGGCGCTGGGAGCCAGAGCCCTGCGCGCTGCGAACCGTGGGTTCGACGAGCTGCGTTCGCGCCCAGTAGTCGAGCTGACGGTAGCTGATGCCCGCGGCCCGAGCCGCGATCGCGCCGCGATACCCGGTGACATCGTCGTGCTCGGGCATGCCGTCGGTGAAGAGCAACCCGAGGTCGTACCGCGAGCGCGGGGTCCGGTCGAGCTCACTCATCCGATTCGCCCCTCACTCTCCGCCAGCATCCACCGACGCGAGTTCCACGCTACCGAGGGTGCCGGGGTCTGTCGAACACATCCGGCCGAACGTCACGGCGTGTCGCGACTTCATCTCGCGAGTCGGCCGAGCGACGCCCGTACGACGCTCGAATGCACGGCATCGAGATGCCGGGCGAGTTCGAGCCCGCGTTCGACGGCACGCGCCTTGTCGGCGGCATCCGCTCGTCGTGACGGCGCGATCGCGCGCTCGACGAGTGCCGCCTCGCGCTCGGCCGCCGCACGCAGGCCCCGGAGGTGGCGCGGTTCGATGCCGACCTCGCGCAGCGCCACGAGCGAGCGGAGCACGCCGAGCGCCTCGTCGCCGTAGTACTCGGCCGCGGGCAGCAGCGACGCGGAGACCGCGTCGCCGAGCAGAGCGGCGGTGGCACCCGACTGTGCGATGAGCTCGTCGCGGCGGAACCTGCGCGCGCCGGCGAGGAAGGCCGCGGCGCTCGTCGCGCCGGGCAACGCCGGCGTCTCGCCCGCGTCGATCGCCTCGAGGTGCGTGCGGATCACCTTCAGCGGCAGGTAGTGGTCGCGCTGCATCGAGAGCACGACCGTGATGCGCTCGACGTCGGCCGTCGAGAACTTGCGATACCCGGCCGCGGTGCGCGCCGGCGAGACGAGACGTTGCTCTTCGAGGAAGCGCAGCTTCGACGGTGTCAGCTCGGGAAATTCGGGCTGAAGCCGTGCGAGCACCTGACCGATGCCCAGAAGTGGCGCCTGGCCGCTCGCGCGCGTGGACGCAGCGGAAACCGCCACTATTCGCTCGCCACCGGGGCCAGGTCGCGTCGCGAGGCGTAGAAGGTCAGCCGGAACTTGCCGATCTGCACCTCTGCACCGTCGCTCAAGAGCGCGGTCTCGATGCGCACGCCGTCGAAGTAGGTTCCGTTCAGCGAGCTGAGGTCGCGCACCTCGAACGCCGAGCGATGCCGCACGAACTCCGCGTGCTTGCGCGAGACGGTGACGTCGTCGAGGAAGATGTCGGCATCTGGGTGCCGGCCGACGACCGTGACGTCGGTGTCGAGCAGGAACCGGGCGCCGCTGTTGGGGCCGCGACGCACGATGAGCAGCGCCGAGCCGGAGGGCAACGCGGCGATCGCCTCGTGCTCTTCGGCCGTGACGTCGGCGTCGAGCGCGCTCAACTGCGCGGCCGCCTCACGGCTGAAGCCGATGGTCGTGTCGGTGGCACCGCTGACGGTGGCGTGCGTCGACGTTGTCGTCGACGGTTCACCACCGATCTCGTCGGTACCGCCGGTCTGAGTGCTGTCGGAATCCGCCACACTAACCTCCCTGTTCCAGCGTATCCGATCGAGGCTCGTCTGCCACCCGCGGAATACGGATGACGCGAGCGGTCTCGATCGCGTAGATGACACCCGCCCACCAGTAGAGGAACGCCCCCCAGAGGGTGATCGCCCACCCGACCGGTTGACTGACGGCAGCGACGGCCGGGAACGCGAGTCCGAGCATGATCACCGGCAACCCGAAGAACAGCGCGAATGTCGCGACCTTGCCGAGTTGGTGCACGGGCAAGGGCCCGAACCCGTAGTTGGCGAGCACGATGCCGAGGGCCAGCAGGAACACGTCGCGGGCGACGATGACGACGACGATCCACCACGGCACGAGGCCTTGCGCGGCGAGGCCGACGAGGGCGGCGAAGATGTACAGCCGATCGGCCGCCGGGTCGAGAAGCTGCCCGAGGCGGGTCACCTGACCGAGCCGACGCGCGAGGTAGCCGTCGAGCAGGTCGGTCAGGCTCGCCACGATGAGCACGACGAGCGACACCAGGTAGTCGCCGCGCACGATGAAGATCAGGAACACCGGCACGAGGGCCAATCGGAGCATGCTGAGGATGTTCGGGATCGTCCAGATCTCCGAACCGACATCCCCCGCGCGCTCCCCAGCCACGCGTCGATCCTATCGATCCGTAGAATGCCGCCATGGGTCCGCTCATCGTGTGTCTCGTCATCTGCGCAGCGATCACGCTCGCGACATGGGTCGCCTCGATCGCCACTCGCGAGTACTCGTGGGTCGATCGCATCTGGTCGATCGCGCCGATCGTCTACGTGTGGGTGTTCGCCGTCTGGTCGGGGTTCGACGGGCGACTCGTGCTCATGGCGGTGCTCGTCTCGGCATGGGGCATCCGCCTGACCTTCAATTTCGCGCGCAAGGGCGGATACCGGCCCGGCGGTGAGGACTACCGCTGGGCGGTGCTGCGCGGGCGGATGTCGCGTGCCGGGTTCGCCGTGTTCAACCTGTTCTTCATCTCGATCTACCAGAACATCGTGATCCTGCTGTTCTGCCTCCCGGCCGCCACGGTGTTCGCCGGCGGCGGCTCTCCGATCGGTGCGGCCGACGTGGTGCTGTGCGTCGTGTTCCTCGCCCTCCTCGCCGGGGAAACGGTGGCCGACCAGCAGCAGTGGGTGTTCCATCGATGGAAGGCCGCCGAGCTCGCAGCCGGTCGCACCCCGCAACCCGGGTTCCTGCAGAGCGGGCTGTTCCGATTCTCGCGCCACCCCAACTTCTTCTTCGAGCAGGCCCAGTGGTGGGTCTTCTACGGGTTCGCGGTCGCAGCGACCGGCGTCTGGCTGCACTGGTCGGTCGCAGGCGCCGTGCTGCTCACGACGCTGTTCATCGGCTCGACGATCTTCACCGAGTCGATCTCACGCTCGAGATACCCCGACTACGACGAATATCGCGCCCGCACCTCGCCGATCGTGCCATGGCCTCCGCGGCGATCCGCGCCTCGGGTCGACGAGCGCACCGCCTGGCGCTGAAGCGTCACAGACGGGCGGCGAGTCCTGACCACGCCTCGGCGAATCGAGGATGCAGCGGCAGCTCCGCGACCCGATCGACCCCGATCCAGCGCAGCTCGATGCTCTCGGGGTCGCTGACCACCGGTTCGAAACGCTCGGTGGCATCCGCGACGACCGTCGTGTACGACCAGTAGCCGAGGTCGAGCACGGTGCTGAACCGCACTACGACGAGGTGGGGCGGCACACCGGCCTCTTCGCCCGCCTCGCGGACGGCCGCCTCGACGGCGCTCTCGTGCTCGTGCCGCGCACCGCCGGGCATGCCCCAGGTGCCGCCGAAGTGGCTCCAGAGCGCGCGATGCTGCAAGAGCACCTCGGCGTCGGGGTTCACGACGAGCAGGCCCGCCGCCCCGTACCTGCCCCAGTGCTTCGAACCGTCGGGGCCCACGACCCACTCGTCGCCGCTCGCTCCGCTCATGAGTCCAGCATGACGCACGAACGGTCGGAGCGCGGGGGCCGGCCGTAGGCTGGTGGCATGAACGGCGAGTCCCCCGTGCGCGTCGACGCCTGGCTCTGGGCGGTGCGACAGTTCAAGACGCGCTCCGCTGCGACCTCGGCATGCCGTGCCGGGCACGTGCGCGTCAACGGCGAGCGGGCCAAGGCGGCCCAGCCGGTGCGGCCGGGTGACGAGGTGCGCGTGCGGATCGACGGCTTCGATCGCATGCTCGTCGTGCGCCAGACGCTCGTCAAGCGGGTCTCGGCGGCGATCGCCGCGACCGCCGTCGACGACCGCACGCCTCCCCCGCCGCCGCGCGAGACCGTCGCCGTCGTCGCGATGCGGGACCGCGGCGCGGGTCGGCCGACGAAGCGCGAGCGGCGCGATCTCGAGCGCCTCCGCGGTCGTTGAGCGGTTCCGGCGTAGCCTGATCGACGTGCACAAGGAACTCAGTCACGAACCCGACGCCCGCCGGTACGTGCTGCGGGTCGACGGCGACATCGCGAGCGTGCTCGACTACCGCGAGCTCGGCGACACCGTGGCGTTCACCCGGACGTTCACGAATCCGCCGTACCGTGGCAGCGGCCTGGCCGGCGAACTCGTCGAGTTCGCGGCCGACGACGTCGAGACGAACGGGGCGCGACGCATCCTGCCGAGTTGCTGGTACGTGGGCGAGTGGTTCGACCGGCATCCCGATCGGGCCGGCCTGCTCGATCCCCGCTCGGCCTGACCGGGCACCGGCCGAGCTCGTGCCGGGCGGCTCAGTACCAGTTCATCGACTGCGAGTGCGACCACGCGTTGCACGGGGTGCCGTACCCGCGGGCGATGTAGTCGAGGCCCCAGCTGATCTGGGTCGCGGCGTTCGTCTGCCAGTCGGCGCCGGCCGAGGCCATCTTGCTGCCCGGCAGCGACTGCGGAATGCCGGTGGCGCCGCTCGAGGCGTTGTACGCCGTGTACGACCATCCCGATTCCTTCTGCCAGAGCTGACTCAGGCACTGGAACTGCGACTCGTTCCACCCGTACTTCGACGCGGCGAGCGATCGCGCGGTGGCTTTCGCACCCTCGGGCGTGTTCGCCTGTGCGAGCGCGGCGGCCGCTGCAGCGGCCCGTTCGGCCTGCACGCGATCGAATTCGGCGGCGGCGGCCACGGCCTTCGCCGTCTCGGCCCTGGTCTGCTTGGTGAGGTCGACGATCGAGTCGATCGGCAGTCGCTCGTAGTCGCCGAGCGCGGCGACGGACGCCGCGAGACCGCTCGAGTCGACCTTGCCGTCGACGGCGGCGAGCGTGGCGCTCGCGACGGTCAGCGTGTCCTTCGCGCTGTTGCGCGTGCGCGCCTCGGCGATCGCACTGTAGGCGCCGAGTTGTTCGTGCTGCACGCCCATGGTCGCAGTGAGCGCGGTGGTCTCGTCGATGCTCGCTTGCGTGGTGATGGCCGACTGCACGGTGAAGCCGGTGCCGACGATGAGGCCGGCGGCCATGACGGCGCCGGCGGCGATCAGCCGCTTGCGGCCGATACGGCGGCGACGGATGCTGCGGCGCGGGTGCTGCCCATCGAGAGATGCTGCGGAGGCGGTGTCGGTGTCGAGCGTGGTTTCGGGCGTGGTGATGTCGTTGCGCATAGGTTCAGGGGTGCTCGGATCAGGTTGGGGGACGCCCCCGAGCGAGGGCACAAGTCAGACACTCTGCCCCGAGTTTCTGAAGGGTTCCTCACTTCTTCCTGTGCAGACCATGAAAGGGCGCCCCCGGTGCCGCGATACTGGAAGGATGCCCGTCACGCCCGCTCCGCCACGTCCCGCCGCAGAAGAACGGTGCCCGTGCGGCAGCGGCGAGGTCTATGGAGCGTGCTGCGGGCCGCTGCTCTCAGGCGATTCGCAGGCCCCGACCGCGGTGCGGCTCATGCGGTCGCGCTATACCGCCTTCGCCGTCGGCGACGCCGAGTACCTGCGAGCGACCTGGCACCGCGAGACGCGGCCGAGCGACCGCGACCTCGATCTCGACGCCGACACGACGTGGCTTGCGCTGGAGATCGTCGCGACCGAACGCGGCGGGCCGTTCGACCGCGACGGCGCGGTCGAGTTCCGCGCCACCTTCCGTGCCGATGGCGAACGCGGCGTGCTGCACGAGCGGAGCCGGTTCCGGCGCGAGGGAGGGCGCTGGTTCTACCTCGACGGCGAGTTCTGAGCCGGCCCGACGCTCAGTCGCGCTCGGCCTCCGTGCCGAACCCGTCGCGCAGGGCGCGTTCCTCTGACCCCTCGAGCTCTTCGAAGACCGTGATCTGCAGGCCTGCCGGCGCATCGAGTCTCGAGTTGAGCGACCGCCACGGCGTCTCGATCGGCTCGGCGACGATCTCCGCCCCGGCGTCGGCGAGGCGACGGGTCGTGCCGGCGCCGTCGGTCACCTCGAAGGCGAGGCGGATGCGCTGGCTCGGCCGCCCCGCTGCCTCGAGTTCGTCGATCACCCGCTTGTGGGTCGGATTCGCGA
Source organism: Agromyces sp. NPDC055520 (assembly GCF_053619715.1). Taxonomy (NCBI): domain Bacteria; kingdom Bacillati; phylum Actinomycetota; class Actinomycetes; order Micrococcales; family Microbacteriaceae; genus Agromyces; species Agromyces sp. NPDC055520. Next base: position 12,686 of record NZ_JBSHJY010000025.1, read on the forward strand.
TCTCGAGCGTGGCCCGGCCTGCCTCGAGGATCGTCACCCGGTCGTCGCCGCCCTCGGCGTACGCCATGAGTTCGGGCATGCCGAGGGCGTCCCGGTAGAACGCCACCGCCCGTTCGTAGTCCTCCGCCTCGATCACGACTCGGAGTTGCAGGACCGGTGGGTGCGCGGCATCCGTCATGACTGCATCCTCCCATCGAATCCTTCGTGATCAGGCCGCGTCGCGGGCGACGGGCCAGCACCGCGTCGTCACGCCGATGGCGTCCCACACGTTGATGACGATGATGAGCGAGACGAGCGCGGCCGTGCGCTCCTCGCCGAAGACGGCGGTCGCGGCGACGAGATCCGCTTCCGGCACGTGGGTCTCCGAGAGCCGGGTGATCGACTCGGTGAGGTGCAGAGCCGCCCGCTCCGCCGCGGTGAACAGCCCCGAGTCGCGCCATACCGCGACGGCGTGCAGCTTCTGGTCTGCGACGCCGGCGGTGCGTGCGCCCTTCGAGTGCATGTCGACGCAGTAGACGCATCCATTGATCTGCGAGGCGCGGAGCCGCACCATCTCGCGCAACTGCGGGTCGAAGTCGACCCGGTCGAGTTCGGCGGTGGCGGCGTGGTCGAGCGAGGCGACCGCACGGGAGAAGCGCGGAACGATCGCATCGAAATCGAGGCGGACAGGGACGGCGACGAGTGCATCGGTGATGGTCATGGTTCAACGCTACGAGCCGATCGGCCCACTGCTACAGTCCAATTCCATGGGCGAATCCTGGGCCATTCCCGGTCTCGATCTGCATCTCGATCTCGACCTGCGCCGAAAGGCGGCGTCGCTCGAGGAGTCGCTCCGCGCGGCGGTTCGCGAAGGGCGACTCGAGGCCGGCACGCGGTTGCCCGCGAGCCGCACCCTGGCCGCCGACCTCGGCATCGCCCGCAACGTGGTCGCAGAGGTCTACGGCGGTCTCGTCGCCGAGGGATGGCTCGAGGCGAGGGTCGGCGCGGGCACCTGGGTCGCCGAGCGGCGCGCGGCCGAGGCGCGGACCTCCACCGCCGACTCGTCGACGCTGCCGTGGTCGGGTCTCGACCTGCGCGGCGGCATTCCGGATGCCTCGTCGTTCCCACGTCGCGAATGGGCGGTCGCGGCACGGCGCTCGGTGCTGGGCCTTCCGGCGTCCTCGCTGGGGTACGGCCCGCCGGAGGGGTCCCCCGGGCTGCGCGCCACACTCGCCGAGTACCTCGCCCGCACCCGCGGCGTCTGGACGGACGGTGTGCGCATCGCCGTCACCCGCGGCTTCGGCGCGGCCCTGGCGACGGTCGCGCGCACGCTCGTGGCGAGGGGGGCACGACGCATCGCCGTGGAGGAGTACGGTCACGAGGCGCATCGCGGCATCCTGCACGCCGCGGGCCTCGAGCCGGTCGCGCTCCCGGTCGACGACGACGGCGCCGTCGTCGGCGACCTGAGCGGCCTCGCCGTCGACGCCGTGCTCCTGACGCCGGCCCACCAGTTCCCGACCGGCGTCGCGCTCTCCCCGTCGCGACGGCTCGAGGTCGTCGCGTGGGCGGAGCACACGGGGGCGTTCATCGTCGAAGACGACTACGACGGCGAATTCCGCTACGACCGGCGGGCGATCGGCGCGCTGCAATCGCTCGCCCCCGACCTGGTCGTCTACCTCGGCACGGCCTCGAAGAGCCTCGCTCCGGCCGTCGGTCTCGGGTGGGCGGTGGTGCCCGAGCGCCTGACCACGGAGTTCGCCGCGCAGCTCGTCGCCGCGAACGGCATCGCCGACGTGTTGAACCAGTCGACGCTCGACGCCTTCATGACGGCGCACGAATACGACCGCACCGTGCGGCGTCGTCGCGCCGAGTATCGTGCCCGTCGCGAAGTCCTCGAGGTGCGCGTCGCCGACGAGCTCCGCAGCTGCCGGATGAACGGCATGCGGGCCGGCCTGCACTGCCTCATCGAGCTGCCGGCCGACGCCGACGAGCGGAGCATCACGGCCGCCGCACTGCGGCTCGGCGTCCGCCTCGACGGGCTCCGTTCGTTCCGGCTCGGCGACGCCCCGTCGCTGCGGTCGCCGGCGATGGTCGTCGGCTACGGAGCCCCGGCGCCGCACCGGTTCGACACGGCCGTCGACCGTGCGATCGCCGCGATCCGTACGGGGCTTGCAACGTCGACCGCGACCGATCGCCGCTGACGCGAATGAGCGCCGACCGGCAGATCAGGCCCGTGCCTCGCCCAGCGCGTCGAGCGCACGATAGGCCCGATCGACGGCACCGCGCAACGCCTCGACGGGGACGGACCAGTCGTCGTGCGCGACGAGCGCCTCGGCCGGCATGAGGCCCGCAGCGTGGGCTGCGCGGAACCGGTCGGCGATCAGCCCGAGCTCGGCCGCCTGCCGTTCGACGAATGCGCGATCGACCACCCGGCCGTGGCCGGGCACCACCCGATCGGTCGGCCGCATGGCGGCGGCGAGGTCGACGAGCGCTCCCGGCCATCCGAGCGGATAGCTGCCCGACCCGTACATCACCGGCCCCGACTCCTCGATCAGGTCGCCGAGGATCCAGACGCGCTCGTCGGGCACGAAGAGCACGAGATCGGTGTCGGTGTGCGCGGGCGGCTGCGGCCGGAGCTCCACCAGGCGGTCGCCGAGGTTCAGCACGTGGGGTTCGGCGAGCGGATGCGTCGGAGGCGTCAGCACCACGTCGGCCCATCGCCGGTCGGGCTCGCGGCTCGGATCGGCGCGCCACGCCTCGAGACGCGGCCCCTCGAACTCGGCGAAGTGCGCCGCGGTGTTCGAGTGACCGTAGATCGAGGCATCCGTCGCCGTGCCCGGCCCGAAGACCTGATTGCCGAAGGTGTGATCGAAATGCGCGTGGGTGTTCACGACCCAGCGCACCGGTCGGTCGAACCTCGCCGCGAGGTCGACGGCGAGCTCCTCCGCCTCCATCGGCGCCGCGCGCGTGTCGACGAGCAGCAGCCCGTCGGCACCCTCGATCACGACGATCGAGATGTCGAACGGATCGTACCGGCGCTGGTGCACGCCGGGGGCGACCGTGAGCCACGCTTCCATGCCCCGAGCGTAGCGGCGCGCCGAGGGCGGGGCGGTGCGCCAGCGGCAAACGCGGCGCAGATCGTGCACAGATCAAAGGCAATCCAGAGGATCACGTCGTAGCGTGGCATCCGTGACCCCGCTCGACGGTACCCCGCCCACCCGCCACGGCACACCGCCCATGCTCACGGCTCGCGCGCAGCGCACGCTCGAGACCATCGACGGCCAGACGCTCGACGAGATGCGGGCCCTGCGTGACGAGACCGAGCGCTTCATGCTGCGCTACAAGTTCGGCATGGACGAGGTGATCACCAAGCTCTCGATTCTGCGCGAGGAGTTCAGCCAGACGCACGACTACAACCCGATCGAGCACATCTCGAGCCGCCTCAAGAGCCTCGACAGCGTCATCGAGAAGATGCAGCGCAAGGGCGTCGACCCGACGTTCGAGACGATCCGCGACACGATCACCGACATCGCGGGCGTGCGCGTGACGTGCAGCTTCGTCTCGGACGCCTACCGCATCTTCGAGCTGTTGACCGCGCAGCGCGATATCAAGGTGCTGCAGGTCAAGGACTACATCGCCGAGCCCAAGCCGAACGGCTACCAGAGCCTGCACGTCATCGTCGAGGTGCCCGTGTTCCTCTCGACCGGCGCGCACCCGGTCGCCGTCGAGGTGCAGATCCGCACGATCGCGATGGACTTCTGGGCGAGCCTCGAGCACAAGATCTACTACAAGTACGACCGCCAGGTGCCGCAAGAGCTGCTCGACGGGCTGACCGATGCCGCACACACCGCCGCCGAGCTCGACACGCGCATGGAGCGACTGCACCGCGAGGTGCGCGGGGCGCCGCGGCCGCCGATCGGCGCCGACGTGCACCCGGTGGCGGGGCGGCCGGGCAACTCCGTCTGAGCGCCCTCGATCGGCAGCGGCGACGGCCGACGACCGACGGATCGATTCAGCCCTGGCCGAGCGCGGCGAACTCCCGGGCGCCCTCGTCGGTGACGCGCAGCGAGCGATCACCTCGTCGGCGCTCGACCCATGCCTCGGAGATCAGCCGTTCGAGCACGTGTGCGCCGAGACGGCCTGCGAGATGCGGGCGGCGCTCGGTCCAGTCGAGGCAGCCGCGCACGGCGGGCCGCCGCGAGCGGCCCTCGGCACCGACGTCACCGACGGCCCCGGCGCCACCGGCGCCACCGGCGCCGACTCCCGCGGCGACACCGAGCCGTCTCGCGAGCGGCGTGCCCGGGTCGAGCACCCGTCCGGGCTCCCCGGCGATGAGCGGTGCGATCGCGCCCTCGCGCACGAGGGCATCGGCGAGCTCGAGTGCCAGCCTGCCCGCGAAGTGGTCGTAGCACGAGCGTGCGAGCGCGAGCCGCTCGGCGGTCACCGACTGCGTGTACGACGAGACCGCACGCCGCGGCGCGATCAGCTGGAGGGCCTCGACGGCGCCGGCGACCTCGGCGCTCGCCAGCGTGAAGTACCGGTGCCTGCCGAGCCGGCGATCGGTCACGAGCCCGCCCGCGAGCAGCTGCGCGAGGTGCGCGCTCGCGGTCGACGCGGTCACCCCCGCCAGCGACGCGAGCTCGCTCGCCGGCAACGACCGGCCGTCGAGCAGGGCCACGAGCATCACGGCGCGGGCCGGCTCGCCCATGAGACGGGCGGGTTCGGCGAGATCGGCGTCTCCGTTCATGCCTCCACGATACGTCGGCGACACTTCGGCGGCCATCGAAGCGACGCGGGGATAGCGTCGAACCATGATCGAGGTGATCGAACGAGCAGAGGTCGAACGCATCTTCCTCGACCCTGCGTCGCGGGTTCCCGAGGCCGGTATCGCATCGCGCGAATCGGCGTCGGTGTCGCCGCTCGCGCGGTTCCGCGCCGGTGTCTCGCGTTTCGTGAACGGCGCCGAGCACGATGCCCGGCGAGCGCGTCTCGACGCGCTGCTCGGCGACCTCGACTCGGCCGCCCTCGCGACGACCGCCCGCGCCGACGCCCTCGCGGGCACACCGATCGGCCGCATCCCGGTCACCGTGCTCGCGCAGGCGCTCGGTTTCGACCGTCCCGACGCGCTCCCGCCCCTCGTGGCGATCGTCGCGGCCGCGTACTCCACCGGAGTTGCCGCGGACCCCGAAGCTGCGGATGCCGCCGTGAGCGCGCTGCTCGAGACATCCGGCCCCGCAGATTACGACGAACGGGTGCTGCGCGTGCAGCTCCTCGTGCAGTCGCACGCGGCCACCACGACGCTCGTCGAGCGGGCGCTCACCCTCGCCCGGTCGCTCGGGGCAGCGGTGTCGACCCGCGAACTGCTGGAGGCAGTGCTCCGCGACGACTCCCCCGTGCCCGCCACGCGGCGGCTGGTCCCCGTACCGCGCGACGCCGGCGAGTCGATCGTCACGCTGCGCCTCGACGGTCCCGACCGCGAGTCGACGGCCGAGCAACCGCCGCGCATCCTCGCGTTCGGCGCCGGCCGCCGTGCCTGCCCTGCACAGCACCACGCCCTGGCGATCGCCGCTGCGATCGTCGAGTCCGCGCGCGGCGACGCGCCGAGCGAACGAGACCTCCCGTCATGCTGACCCCCGCTGAGTTCCACACCCTCCACCGCCCCGGTTCGCCGATACTGCTGCCGAACGCGTGGGATCCGGCCTCCGCGCGGTGGCTCGCCGCCGCAGGGCACCGTGCGATCGGCTCGACGAGCCTCGGTGTCGCCGTCACCGCCGGAAAGCGCGACGGCGTCGGCGAGATCGCCGCCGAGACCTTCGCGCTCGCGAGAGCAGCCGCGGCACACGGCATCGCGCTCAGCGTCGACCTCGAGGCCGGCTTCTCAGACGACCCCGGCGAGGTGGGCCGGTACGTCGCAGAACTCGCCGCGGTCGGCTGCGTCGGCGTGAACATCGAGGACTCGACCGAGCACGGCGAGCTGGTCGACCCCGAACTCGCCGCGGCGAAGGTCGCCGCGATCGCGGCGGCGGCGCCCGGGCTCTACGTGAACGCCCGCACCGACGGGTACTGGGTGGCGAACGAGGGCGATGCCGCCGGCCGCTTCGACGACGTGGTGGCCCGTGGCCGACGGTATCTTGCGGCCGGGGCATCCGGAATCTTCGTGCCCGGCGCGCTCGACCCCGCGACCATCGCCGCTCTCTTCCGGGCGATCGAGGCACCGCTCAACGTGCTCGTGCAGGCCGAGCTGCCGCTCTCGCGACTGGCCGAGCTCGGTGTCGCCCGGGTGAGCACGGGGTCGCTGCTCTTCCGCACCGCGCTCGGATCCGTCACGGCCGCCGTCGAGGCGCTGGGCGCCGACGACGCGACGGCGAACTCGCCGGGCGCGCCGCTTGCGGCGCCCTCGTACGCCGAGGTCGCCGGGCTGCCCCTCGCGACGCTCTGAGGCTATGGCTGCTGCTTCGCCCGGCTCGGCTGCACGCGCATCGGCTCGCCCGGCATCTTCGGGAAGTCGGGCGGGAACGGCAGCTCGCCGAGCCCGTCGTCGAGATCGCGCTGCCACCACTCGAGCAGCACGTCGATGCGCCCGGGCTCGTCGTGCATGCCGTGCCACGGGTCGCCGACGCGCTGCAGGCGCTCGGGCACGGTGCGCACCGTGTGGGCGCCGGGATCGGTCGAATCGAGTTCGTCCCACTCGAGCGGGCACGACACCGAGGCCTGCGGCAGTGGTCGCGGGCAGTACGCGCCCGCCATCGTGCGGTCGCGGTTCGCCTGGTTGTAGTCGATGAAGATGCGGTCGCCGCGCTCCTCCTTCCACCAGTTGGTGGTCACGTCGTCGGGCAGGCGCCGTTCGAGTTCACGGCCGAGCGCGATGACGGCGTGCCGCACGTCGAGGAACTCGTGCTCGGCCTCGATGGGCGCGAAGACGTGGATGCCGCGACTGCCCGAGCTCTTCACGAACGCGGTGAGCCCGACCTCGCCGAGCAGCTTCCGCAGCTCCAGCGCGACCGGCACCGCCTCGGCGAAGCCCGTGCCGGGTTGCGGGTCGAGGTCGATGCGCAACTGGTCGGGATTGTCGGGGTTCTCGGCCCGCGACGCCCACGGGTGGAAGACGATCGTGTTCATCTGCGCCGCCCAGACCGCCCCGGCCGGCTCGTCGATGACGAGCTGCGGATGCATGCGCCCGCTCGGGTAGGTGACCGGCACCGACCGCACCCACTCGGGCGCGCCCTTCGGCGGGTTCTTCGAGAAGAACTGCTCGCCGTCGACGCCGCCCGGGAATCGCTGCAGCGACACCGGCCGGTCGCCGTTCGCCTCGACGAACGGCGCGCCCACGGCGATGAAGTACTCGGCGAGCTCGAGCTTCGTGATGCCGGCCTCGGGCCAGATCACGCGTGACGGACTCGAGATCCGCACGTCGCGATCGCCGTGCGGACCGGGGACGGAGAGAATGACGGCATCGGCCATGGAGGCGACGCTACTCCCCTCGCCGTCGCGCCGCCCGGCGCCTCGCGGCGCGCGCCCTGAACGTCGTCAGGCGACCTGTGCGGCGCCCTGCGTCGCGTAGCGGCGCGCCGCCCGCGCTCTGGCCTTGGCGGCCTCCTCTTCGCGGTTCTTCGGCGGCGCGGTCGTGACGAGGTCGTCGAGCAGGTGACGGGTCACGTGCGCGATCTCGGCCACGGCCCGGTCGAACGCCTCGGCGTTGGCCTGCGACGGCTTCGTCGAGCCGCTCACCTTGCGCACGAACTGCAGCGCGGCCGCGTGCACCTCGTCGTCGGTGGTCTCCGGCTCGAAATTGTGAAGGGTGTGGATGTTCCGGCACATGCGACCAGCGTAACGCGCAGTGTCGAGGATGTCTCGGCTCAGCGAGACGGTACGAGTCAGCGCTGCTCGCGGCGAGAGGCCCGAGCCGCTTCGCGGGCGGCATCCCTCGCGGCATCGGCGGCGGCGGCCGCCTCGGGCGTCGGCGCCGTACCGCCCAGCGATCTCGGCTGCCACCACTTGCCCGTGCCGTCGTCGGGGTAGTCGGCCTGCAGTCGGTCGACCATGCGCTGCAGCGTCGCACGCAGGCGCTCGGTGACCGTGTGCGGGTCTTCATCGGCCGAGACGGCGATCGGCTCGCCGAAGGCGAAGCTCACCGGCACCCCGAATCGTTCGAAGAACCCGACCCTGTGCCCCTTCGTCATCAGGCGATGACCGCCCCAGACGGCGACCGGGATGATCGGCGCACCGGACTCGGCGGCGAGACGTGCCGCGCCCGTCTTGAGCTCGCGTACGGTGAACGACGCGCTCACACCCGCCTCGGGGAAGACGCCGAGCAACTCGCCCTCGCGCAGTGCCGTGACCGCCTTCGCGTAGGCCGCGGCACCGGCCTTCATGTCGACCGGGATGTGCTTCATGCTGCGGAGCATCGATCCGACGACCGGCTTGTCGAACACGCTCTGCTTCGCCATGAACCTGATGCGGCGGCGATTGGCCAGCCACGTCGCCCACTCGACGAGCGCGAACTCGAAGTAGCCGAAATGCGTCATCGCGATCACGGCGCCGCCGGTCGCGGGCACGTGCTCGGCGCCGGTCACGCGGCGCTTCAGCCCCCAGAATCCGAAGAGCGCGCGCCCGGCGGCGATCGCCGTGCTGTAGATCGGGTCACTCGGGCGTCGCGTCATATGCACAGCGTATTCCTCGGCACTGGGCGCGAGCTGCGCTCGTGGCCGGAACAACTCGCCACTCGCTGCCCGATCCTCGCCGAACCTCTGGCCGTCACATCGACGCGCGGTGCGGCCCTGCGACCGGCTGCAGCCGGAACAGCCGCACCACTCGGCCCGACTCCCGTTCGTAGGCCCGATAGCCCGGCCACTGCGCTTCGATGCGCGCCCAGGCCGCATCGCGCTCGTCGTCGCCGATGAGGCTCGCGTGCACCGGCATCCTGCGCCCTCGAACCGTGATCGCGGCGTCAGGGCGGGCCAGCAGATTGTAGGTCCAGCCGGGATGCCGGTCACGGGCGAAGCTCGTGCCGGCGACGATCGCGCGCCCCATGCCGTCGGCCGTGTACATGAGCGCGGTGTCGCGCGGCTCGCCGCTCTTCGCCCCCGTGGTGTGCAGTACGAGCGACGGCACGAGCAAGGCGCTGAGCTGCACCCTCCTGCTCGAGACCGCGCCGATCAGCCGCTCGGCCGGCGGCAGCACGCGCGGGGCGGCCCACCGGAAGAGACGAGTGCGGGTCAGCGGCGACACCACGGAACGGACGAGCTGCAGCACGATGGGCATCCACCCATTGTGTAGGTCACGGCGCCCCGCGTCACGAGTCGTCGGCGCCCCGTCGCTCGTCGTCGGCGCCAATGACGATGTAGGCGCCGGCCATCAGGATGACCTGGCTCGACAGGTTCAACCAGATGAGCAGGGCGATGAGCGAGCCGAAGGAGGCGAGCAGCGGATTGCTCGACGCCCCGCCGACGAAGAGGCTCGACGCCACCTGCAGAACCGACAGCCCGAGACCGCCGAGCAGCGCACCCGTCCAGAGCGGACGCGCACCCGGCCGCATGCCCGACAGCAGCCGGAACATGACGACGATCAGCAGCGTGTCGATCGTGAAGGTGACGGCGATCGAGACGAAGCGCGAGGCCGCATCGAAGACGGCATCGTGGTGTGCGACGCCGAGCCAGCCGAGCAGGCTGCCGAGTGCCGTCGTGCTGAAGACGGTCACGGCGGCGGCGGCGACGAACCCGGCGCCGAACCCGATCGCGAGCAGCAGATCGCGGGCCATCACCCAGACGAAGAAGGTCTGGTCGTCGGGTTGGTCGCCGAGTCGGCGGAACGCGGTGCGCAGCGAACCGATCGCACCGATCGCGGCGCCGACCAGACCGACGAGGGCGAGGATGCCGGCGATGCTGAGGGTCAGCGGCTGCACGACGTCGCCGGGCGCGATGATGCCGCCCTCGCCGAACAGCCCCGGAATCGCCGCGTCGACCGTCTCGACGAGTGCCTCGAGCGCGTCGGGGTTGCCCGCGAGCCAGATGCCGGCGATCGCGAAGCCGAGGAACACGCCGGCGAAGACCGAGAACAGCACCCGATACGTGACGCTGTCGGCGAGCATGGGCCCGTGGCGCTCGAGGTAGAGCGTGAAGGCGCGCGCGGGCTTCAGGGCGAGCGCCCAGTGCGTCAGCCGCGTACCGAGCGCGACGAGCCGGGCGAAGGGGCCGTGTTTCGCCGGCTTCCCGCCCTCGCCGTCGCGTTCGGTCATGCCGTCAGGCTACCGAGGAGACGGCGTGGATCAGTACCAGCCGGACGACTCCGACTTGTCCCACGCGGCGCACGGCGTGCCGTAGCGGCCCGCGATGTAGCCGAGGCCCCAGGTGATCTGGGTGGCGGGGTTGGTCTGCCAGTCGCTGCCGGCCGTGCCCATCTTGCTGCCGGGCAGGGCCTGCGGGATGCCGTAGGCGCCGCTCGAGGAGTTCGAGGCGTAGACGTTCCAGCCCGACTCCTTGTTCCAGAGCGAGACGAGGCAGCCGAACTGGTCGTCGCCCCATCCGTACATCGAGGCCATGAGGTCTCGGGCGATCGCCTGGGCGCCGCTGGGGTTCGCAGGCCCGGTGGGTCGCGATCCGGTCGACGGCGCCGAAGCCTCCGCCTCTGCGGCTGCGGCGGCCGCTGCCGCGGCGGCGGCCGCAGCTGCGGCGGCCTGCTCGGCGGCGATGCGGTCGGCTTCGGCCACGGCGGCCCGCACCGGCTGCGCGTGCGCCTCGGTGCGGTCGGCGAGCTCGAAGACGCGCTCGGGGGTGAGCAGACGATAGTTGCCGAGTGCGGCGACCGACGACGTGAGCTGCGTGGCATCGGCCTTGCCCTGCGCCGCGGCGATCGTGTCGTTCGCCGCGGCGAGCGTGTCGTTCGCGGTCTTGACGGCGCGGGCCTCGAGGATGCCGGCGTGCGAGCCGAGCTGCTCGACATCGAGGTTCGCGGCGTCGCGCAGCGCATCGGTCACGGCGATGCTGTCGTTCGTCGCGGCGACGGCGGACTGCACGGCGAAGCCGGTGCCGACCATGGCGCCGACGGCGACGACGGCACCGGCCGCGAGCATCGGAGCGCTACGCCAGAGTGGACGGTTGCGGCGCGCCCGCGGGCGGAGTGCTCCGTTCTTGCGGGCTTCGGACTGGGTGGTTTCAGAGGAAGAAGACTGGTTCTGCATGACTTTCACGAGGCGGATCGCCACGGCGCACAGCGCTCGACGACCCTTGTTCGACGTTCCACGGGCGGGGGCGCCCGGGCGAAGTGGCCAGTCTGCCGAGGCCTTCTGGACAGAACCTCAGCTTCTCCTGTGAAAGTCATGGGTGCGGGGCGGTCGCCTTCAGTACCAGTTGTTCGCTTGGAAGTGCGCCCACGCCCCGCAGGGCGTGCCGTATCTGCCCGCGACGTAGCCGAGGCCCCAGCGGATCTGCGTGGCCGCGCTCGTCAGCCAGTCGGCCCCCGCGGAGGCCATCTTGCTGCCGGGCAGCGCCTGCGGAATCCCGTAGGCGCCACCGGGGCTTCCCGCGGTGACATTCCACCCGGACTCCCTGTTCCAGAGGGCCACGAGGCATCCGAACTGGTCGTCGCCCCACCCGTAGCTCGCCGCCATCATGTCGCGGGCGATGACCTGTGCCTCACTCGGGTTCACGGGTGCGGCGGGGGCGGGCTCGCCGGCCGGCGGTTGCGCGGCGCGTTCGGCGGCGGCACGTTCGGCCGCGGCCTGCGCGGCGGCCGCCGCCGCGGCCTGCTCTGCCGCGACCCGGTCGAATTCGGCGACCGCGGCCTCCACCGTGGCGGCGTGAGCGCGGGTCGCGTCCGCGAGGGCGAAGACGCGTTCGGGCGCGAGGTACTGAAACGACTCCAGTGCGGCGACGGATGCTTCGAGGCCCGAGGCATCCGATTTGCCGCTCGCCGCGGCGAGCACGGCTGCAGCGGCGCTGAGCGCATCGGAGGCGTCGTTCGCGGCCCGGGCCGTGAGGATTCCCTCGTGCGCGCCCAGTTGGCTCGCATCCAGGTCGGTCGCCGCCGCGAGCTCAGCCGTCTCCGCGATGCCCACCGCGCGTTCGGCGTCGGCCTCACCGCCGACCATGCCCGTGCCCGCGACCGCGGCGAGCCCGAGCACCGCGGCTGCCGAGGCGACTGCCCGCCAGCGCCGCTTCGGCGTGCGCCCGCGCGGGAGACGCGGTCCGGTCGTTCCGCCCGTCGTGGGCCGTGCGGTCGAGATTCCGGACGCTTCATTCATGCTTCTCCCCAGCGGGGGACGCGACGCACCGGCCGATCCCCCATCGTGCAGCGATCCGCGAGCGTCTTCCGCCCGCGGAAGTTGCCAATCCGAACAGGGTAACCGAAGGGTTCCTCGGCTTTGCAAGCCCTCGGTGACAGATGTCACCCCATCGGGTGCCACGGCCGGGCACCGCGCACGCCCTGAGTCGCGCCCTGAGTCACGCCGGGCGTCGCGCCCGGAGTCACACGGCTTCACGCGGCGGGCCGCGCCGATGCGCGTGAGTAGGGTGGTCGACGTGCGTTCCCCTCTTCTGCCCCTTCTCGTGATCGGCGTGCTCGCCCTCTGCGGCTGTGCCGCATCGGCCCCTGCGCCCGAACCCGCATCGGCATCGTCATCGGCATCGAACTCGGCCGATGACGCCGCCTCCGCCGCAGCAGCCGACACCCTCGCCGACTGCGAGGGCGTCGGCGTCGTCGTCGACTTCGGCCTGCTCGAGGCGCAACGCGTGTCGAGCTGCATCGACGCGTCCGCCGGCACCGGCGCGTCGTCGGCGCTCGACGAGGCCGGCGTCACGACCGAGGGTTCGGCCGAGTGGGGCGACGCGATCGTCTGCCGGGTGAACGACCGGCCCGGCGCCGACGAGACCGTCGAGGTCGCCGGCGAGGCGTCGTTCGTCGAGTCGTGCCAGTCGATGCCGCCCGCCTACGCCTACTGGGCGCTCTGGGTGAAGCCCGCCGCCGACGCCGAGTGGGAGTATGCGCAGGAGGGGCTCGGCTCCCTCGAGCTCGAGCCGGGGCAGAGCATCGGTCTCGTCTACACCACCGGCACGGAGACACCCACCCCGGCCGGCTGATGCGGTACCGCGCGGCACCTCTGCGGGCTGCGGCGATCGTCGCGGCGGTGTTCGTCGTGTCGCGCGTCGCCTACCGTGTGGTGTTCGGCGGCGCGTCCGGCGGCGGAGCCCTGCTCGTCGATCTGCCGAAGGTTCCGCTCGACGGCCCGTTCGCGCACATCGCGCTCTTCGGGCCGATCACGACCGGCGGCCTCTGGAACGCGGCGGTGAGCGCAGTGCCGTTCGCAGCCGTCATCCTCACCTTCGGCGTGCTCAACGCCCTCATCGACGTGCAGCGCCTTTTCGTGCGCGGCTCGACCCGCGGCCCGATTCGCGCCGTCTCACGCGCCCTCGTCATCGCCTGGGCCACCGCGCCTGCGCTCGCGCACTCGGTGCGGCGGGTGCGCCGCGCGGCCGCGCTTCGCGGCGAACGCGGGCCGGCAGCCCTCCTCGTGCCCGTGTTCGAGCACACGATCGAGCGAGCGCTCGCGCTCGCCGCCTCGATGGAGGTGCGCGGATTCGCGGCATCCGCGAGGCCGAGGTTCGATGCCGAACAACCGGCGCGGTTCAGCGCCGTCTCACTCGACCAGGGCGGCGGTTGGCGGCTCGACGGCGTCGATCTCGTGCTCTCGCCCGGCACCCTCACGGTCGTCACGGGCGCGACCGGCTCGGGCAAGTCGAGCGTGCTCGACGCGATGAGCGGCCTCTTCCAGCATTTCGAGGGCGGCCGGCAGCGTGGACTCATCGAGATCGGCGGGCTCGACCGGCACGATCATCCTCCGCGCGAGACGGCGGGTGTCGTCGGCGCCGTCGCCCAGCAGGTGCGCCTCTCGTTCGCGGCCGAAACGGTGCGTGACGAAATCGGCTTCGCGCTCACGACGCACGGGCTCGAATCCACGCTCATCGCCGAACGGGTTCACCGCACGGCCGAAGAACTCGGCATCGACCACCTGCTCGACCGGCCCGTGACCGCACTCTCGGCCGGAGAGGCGACGCTCGTCGCCATCGCTGCGGCCCTCGTGTCGAAGCCGGCGCTGCTGCTCGTCGACGAGCCGCTCGCCGAGCTCGATGCCGCGGCACGCCTGCGGGTCTGCGCGGTGCTCGACGCGGTTGCGCACGAGTCGGGCGCCTGCGTCGTGATCGCCGAGCACCGCACCGCCGAGTGGCAGGGCATCGCCGACATCTGGCTCGAGATCCGAGATGCCCGAGTCGCCGAGGCCGCCGAGCCGACTGCCGGCCCGTACGACGACCCCGTGCTCGCGGCTCCGCCCGACGGGTCGGCTCGCGTTGCCGCCGCCACCCCGATCGACGCGGGCGATCGCACGGCGCCGGGGCCGCGGCATCCGCTCGCCTCGATTCGGGGCCTCGACGCCCGACATGGCGACGCGATCGCGGTGCGCGCCGCGAGCTTCGAGCTGTCGCCTGGCGAGGTGGTCGCGATCGCCGGGTCGAACGGGGCCGGCAAGTCCAGCCTGCTGGGTGCGATGGCGGTGCCGGATGCCGCGGGGCGCGTGTCGATCGACGGTGTCGACGTCGCGGCGCTCAGCCCGCCGGCGCGGCGCGGTGCGATCACGCTCGTGCCCGAGCAGTTCGATGACCTCTTCTTCGCGACGACCGTCGCGGGCGAGTGCCACCGGGCCGACCGTCGCACTACGCCGGCGACACCCACGGCGACGACCTTCACCGCGCTGCTCGGTCGCGATCTCGACGCGTCGTCGCTGCTGCGCCACCCCCGCGACCTCTCGGCGGGCGAGCGCCTGTGCCTCGCGATCGCGATTCAGCTCGCGCCCTCGCCCGCGGTGCTGCTCGTCGACGAGCCGGCCCGCGGTCTCGATGCCGCGGCACGAAGGCTCGTCGGCGAGGCGCTCGTGCGGGTCGGTCGCACGGGCAGGGCGGTGCTGTTCGCGACGCACGACCGTGAGTTCGCCGCGCGGTACGCGAGCCGTGCGCTCTCGATCGACCGCGGCACGGTGTCGTCGGTTTCGCAGCCCGCGGCGGTGATCGCATGACCGTGATCGAGCGGGCCGACCGTGTGCAGCAGCGCCGCGGCGCACAGCCTGCGGCGCACAGCACACGGCGCGAGTCGCTCACCACGCTCGCACTCGTGACCGGCAGCCTGCTCGCCCTCGCCGCGTTCGGGTGGCCGCTCGTCGCGACCGCGGTGCCGGCGGATGCGCAGCGTGCCGCGCCGTTCGTGGCCTTCGCGGTGCTGCCCGCCGTCATCGCCGTCGTGCTCGCCGCCCTCGATCGGCAGATGCACTCGGCAAAGGCGGTGGCGCTCCTCGGCGTGCTCGCGGCGATCGGTGCGGGCATCCGCATCGCGGGCGCAGGGGTCGGCGGCCTCGAGGCGGTGTTCATCCTGCTGATCCTCGGGGGTCGGGCGTTCGGCGCGCGGTTCGGGTTCCTGCTCGGCATGCTCACGATCGCCGTCTCCTCGGTGCTGTGGGGCGGCTTCGGCCCGTGGACGCCGTTTCAGATGTTCACGTGCGCCTGGGTGGCCGCGGGCGCCGGGCTGCTGCCGGCGATCCGCCCGCGGGCCGCGACGACCGCCGCCGTGCGCCGTGCGACGGCGCTCGAGATCGCGATGCTCGCTGCCTACGGCGCCGTCGCGGCCTACGCCTTCGGCCTGCTCATGAACATCTGGTTCTGGCCGTTCGCCGTCGGCATGGGCACCGAGATCTCGTACGACGGGTCGGCGCCGATCGGCGAGAACCTCGCCTCGTTCGCGCTGTACTCGCTCGTGACCTCGACGCTCACCTGGGACACGGTCCGCGCGGTCACGACCGTCGTCGGCATCGTACTGATCGGCCCGGCCGTGCTTGCGGCGCTCCGGCGGGCGAAGCTGCCGGCGCGGTCGAGACTCTAGACCGAGAAGTACTTCGCCTCGGGGTGGTGGAAGACGAATGCGTCGGTCGACTGCTCGGGGTGCAGCTGCAGCTCTTCAGAGAGCACGACGCCCATGCGCTCGGGCTTCAGCAGCTCGACGACCTTGGTGCGGTCCTCCATGTCGGGGCAGGCCGGGTAGCCGAGCGAGAAACGCGCACCGCGGTACTTGAGCTTGAAGAGGCTCTCGACGTCGTCGGGCTCTTCGCCGCCGAAGCCGAGCTCGTCGCGCACGCGCGAGTGCCAGTACTCGGCGAGCGCCTCGGTGAGCTGCATGGCGAGCCCGTTCAGTTCCATGTAGTCGCGGTAGCGGTTCTCGGCGAAGAGCTTCGCGGTCGCCTCGCTGACTCGCTGTCCGGCGGTCACGAGCTGCATGGCGACGACGTCGACCCGGCCCGAGTCGCGCGAGCGCACGTAGTCGGCGAGACAGAGGTGGCGGTCGCGACGCTGCCGCGGGAAGTGGAATCGCAGTCGGTCGCCGCCGATCGGCCCGCCCGATCCGCCGTCGGGCGCGAGCAGGCCGGCCGCGCCGAGCACCCCCTCGGGGTCGTCGCCGTGGTGCAGCACGACCAGGTCGTCGCCCTCGGCGACGACCGGGAAGTAGCCGTAGGCGACCGAGGCGTCGAGCAGCCCCTCGGCGAGGATGCGGTCGAGCCAGTACCGCAGGCGCGGGCGACCCTCGGTCTCGACGAGCTCGTCGTAGCTCGCGCCGTCGTCGGCACGGCTCGGCTTCAGGCCCCACTGCCCCATGAAGGTCGCGCGCTCGTCGAGGAACGCGGAGTATTCGGCGAGCGCGATGCCCTTGACGATGCGGGTGCCCCAGAACGGCGGTGTCGGCACGGGGTTGTCGGCCGCGACATCCGATCGTGCCGGCATCTCTTCGGGCTCGGTGACCGTCAGCAGCCCGGGCCGGTGGATGCGCTTCTTGAGCGGCGGCAGCCCCACGGTCGCAGGGTCGGCCCCGCGGGCGATCGCCACGAGCGGCTCCATGAGCGCGAGCCCCTCGAACGCGTCGCGGGCGTAGCGCACCTGCCCGTCGAAGATGCCCGCGAGGTCGTCTTCGACGTAGGTGCGGGTGAGCGCGGCGCCGCCGAGGATGATCGGCCAGCGCGAGCTCAGCCCCCTGGCGCTCAGCTCCTCGAGGTTCTCCTTCATCACCACGGTCGACTTCACGAGCAGGCCCGACATGCCGATCACGTCGGCGTCATGCTCTTCGGCCGCCTTGATGATGTCGGCGATGGGCTGCTTGATGCCGAGGTTGATCACCTCGTAGCCGTTGTTCGAGAGGATGATGTCGACGAGGTTCTTGCCGATGTCGTGCACGTCGCCGCGCACCGTGGCGATGACCATCTTGCCTTTGCCGCCGGCAGAGGACTTCTCCATGTGCGGCTCGAGCAGGGCGACGGCGCTCTTCATCACCTCGGCCGACTGCAACACGAACGGCAGTTGCATCTCGCCCGAGCCGAAGCGTTCGCCGACGACCTTCATGCCCTCGAGCAGGTGCAGGTTGATGATGTCGATCGCGCTGAGCCCGCCGGCGCGCGCGAGATCGAGGTCGGCTTCGAGTCCCTTGGCCTCGCCGTCGATGATGCGGCGTTCGAGGCGTTCGGCGACGGGAAGCGCCGCGAGTTCGGCGGCGCGCGCGTCGCGCATCGTGGCCATGTCGACGCCCGCGAACAGGTCGAGCATCGCCACGAGCGGGTCGTAGGTGAGGGCGCCGTCGGCGTCGTACTCGCGACGGTCCCAGACGAGGTCGAGGGCGACCTTGCGCTGGTCTTCGGGCACCGAGGCGAGCGGCACGATCTTGGCCGCGTCGACGATCGCGCTCGTGAGGCCGCCCTCGACCGCCTCGTGCAGGAACACCGAGTTCAGCACCGAACGCGCGGCCGGGTTCAGCCCGAACGACACGTTCGAGACGCCGAGCGTCGTGTTGATGCCGGGGTACTTCGCCGTGATCTGGCGAATGGCCTCGATCGTCTCGATGGCATCGCGCCGCGTCTCCTCCTGCCCGGTCGCGATCGGAAAGGTGAGGGCGTCGACGATGATGTCGTCGACGCGCATGCCCCACTCGCCGACGAGCGTGTCGACGAGTCGGGAGGCGATCGCGACCTTGTGCCCGGTCGTGCGCGCCTGCCCCTCTTCGTCGATCGTGAGGGCGATCACCGCGGTGCCGTGCTCTTTAACGAGCGGCATGATGCGTGCGAAGCGACTCGTCGGCCCTTCGCCGTCTTCGAAGTTCACCGAGTTGACGACGGGCCGCCCGCCGATGAGCTCGAGCCCCGCCTGCAGCACGGCCGGCTCGGTCGAGTCGACCACGAGGGGCAACGTCGAGGCGCTCGCGAGTCGCGAGACGATCTCGCGCATG
This sequence comes from Agromyces sp. NPDC055520, assembly GCF_053619715.1. Taxonomy (NCBI): domain Bacteria; kingdom Bacillati; phylum Actinomycetota; class Actinomycetes; order Micrococcales; family Microbacteriaceae; genus Agromyces; species Agromyces sp. NPDC055520. Next base: position 30,965 of record NZ_JBSHJY010000025.1, read on the forward strand.
TCGGCGGCGCCGTCGCGGCCCACGTAGTCGGTGCACACGTCGAGCAGGTTGGCGCCGTCGCGCACCTGGTTGCGGGCGATCTCGACGCAGTCGTCCCAGCGCCCGTCGAGCATCGCCTCGCGGAACGCCTTCGAGCCGTTGGCGTTGGTGCGCTCGCCGATCGCGAGGTACGAGCTCTCCTGCTCGAAGCTGACGTGCTGGTAGAGGCTCGCGACGCCGGGGTCGCTTTCGTGCGCCCCGGCCGTCGAGGCGAGAGTGGATGCCTCGGCCCCGCGCAGCCTCGCGACGACGGCGCTCATGTGGGCGGGCGTGGTGCCGCAGCATCCGCCGACGAGGTTCAGGCCGAACTCGCGCACGAACTGCTCGTGCGCGGTCGCGAGCTCGTCGGGGGTGAGCGGGTAGCTCGCACCGTTCGCGCCGAGCACCGGCAGGCCGGCGTTCGGCATGCACATGACGGGAACGTTCGAGAACTTCGAGAGGTGGCGCAGGTGCTCGCTCATCTCGTCGGGGCCGGTCGCGCAGTTCAGGCCGATCGCGTCGACGCCGAGCGGTTCGAGTGCCGTGAGCGCAGCGCCGATCTCGGAGCCCATGAGCATGGTGCCGGTCGTCTCGACCGTCACCTCGACGAAGATCGGCAGCCGCACGCCGGTGGCGGCGATCGCCTGCTTGCAGCCGTTCACGGCGCTCTTGGTCTGCAGCAGGTCTTGCGAGGTCTCGACGAGGAAGGCGTCGGCGCCGCCGCGGATCAGGCCCTCTGCCTGCAGGGCGAAGGTCGACTTGAGGTGGGCGTACGTCGTGTGGCCGAGGCTCGGCAGCTTCGTGCCGGGCCCCATGGAGCCGAGCACCCAGCGCTCGCGGCCGTCGCGCGCCTGCCAGGCCTCAGCCCGCTCGCGGGCGATCGCGGCGCCCGCCGCGGCGAGCTCCTCGATGCGGTCGTCGATGCCGTAGTCCGAGAGGTTCGACCAGTTCGCGCCGAAGGTGTTCGTCTCGACGGCGTCGATGCCGGTCTCGAAGTAGGCGTCGTGGATCTGCCCGATGATGTCGGGGCGGCTCACGTTCAAGATCTCGTTGCAGCCCTCGAGCTGCTGATAGTCGTCGAGACTCGGGTCGTGCTCCTGCAGCATCGTGCCCATCGCGCCGTCGGCGATGACGACCCGCGCGGCGAGCGCCTCGAGCAGGTGCACCGAGCGCTCGGGCCGCACCGCGCCCTCGATGTCGACGGATGCGGGGGCGCGCTGCACGGTCTCTTCGCTCACCCGGCAATCGTAACGATCGGGCGAACTCGGCCTCGGCGTGTGACGATTCCGTCGTCACCCGGGCCACGCGGCATCCGCTCACAGACAACCCACAGCTGCGCGGGCGCATTCGCGGAACACTCACGTGCCCGCCGTCGTTTTCTCTGGTGACGCCGCAGCCGGCGGCGTCGAATCAGGAGGACCACGTGTCACAGGACTACCGGAAGACTCCCGAGGCCATCGCCCGCCTCACGCCCAAGCAGTACTCGGTCACGCAGGAAGACGGCACCGAGCCGGCCTTCCGCAACGAGTACTGGAACAACCACGACCCCGGCATCTACGTCGACGTCGTCTCGGGGCAGCCGCTGTTCGCCTCGACCGACAAGTACGACAGCCGTTCGGGCTGGCCGAGCTTCACGAAGCCGATCGAGCCCGACGCGGTGACCGAGAAGACCGACCGCTCGCTCTTCATGAAGCGTGTCGAGGTGCGGTCGAGCGGCGCCGACAGCCACCTCGGCCACGTCTTCGACGACGGCCCGGCCGAGGCCGGTGGGCTCCGCTACTGCATGAACTCCGCGGCCCTGCGTTTCGTCCCGCTCGCCGAGCTGGACGAGGCGGGCTACGGTCGATACCGCGCACTGTTCGAGAATCAGGAGAACGCACGATGACCGCACGAACCGAGACCGCGATCCTCGCCGGCGGCTGTTTCTGGGGGATGGAGGATCTGATCCGCAAGCGCCCCGGCGTCATCAGCACGCGCGTCGGCTACACGGGCGGCGACGTGCCGAACGCGACGTACCGCAACCACGGCACGCATGCCGAGGCGATCGAGATCGTCTTCGACCCCGAGGTCGAGTCGTTCCGCGACCTTCTGGAGTTCTTCTTCCAGATCCACGACCCGTCGACGAAGAACCGCCAGGGCAACGACATCGGCACGAGCTACCGCTCGGCGATCTTCCCGACGAGCGACGAGCAGGAGGTCATCGCGTACGAGACGATCGCCGACGTCGACGCCTCGGGCCTCTGGCCGGGCCCCGCGACGACCGAGGTCTCCCCCGCAGGCCCGTTCTGGGAGGCCGAGCCCGAGCACCAGGACTACCTGGAGAAGTACCCGAACGGCTACACCTGCCACTTCGTACGGCCGGGCTGGAAGCTGCCGAAGCGCGACAGCGAGCCCGCGGCGTAGTCCCGCCTGAACTCGAGCCCTCGGCGATCGACTGATCGTCGAGGGCTCGAGTGCGTCTGGCGCCGGGTCTGGTGCCGCATCTGGCGCGAACCCTGCCGGCCGGGCAGGATGGCCTGGTGCAACCACTCAGCGACGAGCGGGCACCCCTCGAGGGTGTCGTCGAGACCTCCACCGGCGCCCTCCGCGGCGAGACGATCGACGGCGTCGCCCGTTACCTGGGGGTGCCGTACGCGGCCCCGCCCTTCGGGGAGCACCGATTCCGCCTGCCCGCGCCGGTCGCACCGTGGTCGGGTCTGCGTGACGCGACCGACTTCGGGCCGACCGCACCGCAGGTGCCGTACGCCGGCGCGCTCGGCGAGCTGCTGCCGACGGTCGAGATTCCGGGCGACGAGATCCTGCACGTCAACATCTGGGCGCCGGTGGATGTCTCGGGCGCGCCCTACCCCGTCATGGTCTGGATGCACGGCGGATCGCTCAAGCACGGCTCGAACGCCCTGCCCGGGTACGACGGCTCGGCCTTCGCGCGCGACGGGGTGGTGTTCGTCTCCGTCAACTACCGGCTCGGCAGCGAGGGCTTCTCGGTGCTCGAGGGCGCGCCACTGAACCTCGGGCTGCACGACCAGCTCGCTGCCCTGCGCTGGGTGCAGCGCGAGATCGCGGCCTTCGGCGGCGACCCCGATCGGGTCACGGTGTTCGGGCAGTCGGCGGGCGGTGCGACCGTTGCCGCGCTCGCCGCGTCGCCCGTTGCGAGCGAGGTGATGCAGCGGGCGATCGTCATGAGCGGGCCGCTCGAGGCGAAGGCGCCAGGAGACGCCGGGAAGCTCACCACCCTCATCGCCCGCCGACTCGGCATCGCGGCGACACGCGACGCATTCGCGGAGGTCGAGCCGGATCGGCTCGTGGCGGCTCAGGCCGAGGTGCTCACGGGCGCCTCCCCGCTCGGCGGCGGCCCGGCGTTCACCATCGCGATCGATGGCGACCTCGTGCCCGCATCGCCGTCCGACGCCTTCGCGGCCGGCGCCTCCTCACAGTTGCCCCTCCTCATCGGCACGACGACCGAGGAGTACCGCTTGTGGCTCGTGCCGAGCGGCGCCGTGGACAAGATCACGCGACTGCACCTGGCCATCGGCCGTCGCGCGGCGAAGATCTCCGCGGCGGCGGTGCGACGGTATCGCGCGAACCGGCCTGGGGCCAAGCACGGCGAGGTCTTCGGCGCCATTCTCACCGACGTGCTGCTGCGGCGTTCCGCCTACCGGATCGCCGATGCGCGCGCAGCGACCGGCGCCCCGACCTGGGTCTACGAGTTCGCGTGGCGGAGCCCGATACGGGGCCTCGGCGCCGCTCACGCCGTGGAGCTCGGCTTCGTCTTCGACGGGCTGGCCGCGCCCGACTCGGTCGCCCTCGCCGGGGCATCCGCACCGCAGTCGCTCGCCTTGGCCATGCACGACGCGTGGGTCGCCTTCGCGACGTCTGTTGCACCCGGCTGGCCGCAGTGGGGCGCCGAACGCACCGTGCGCGTCTTCGACGGCGTCGACGACCCCGTCGGTCCGGCACCGCGTCTCGATGAGCTGCAGGAGCTCGGCGGCCTGTCGGCTGCGACGGCACCGACGAATCGGTGAGCACCGCGAGCAGCGGCACCGATGTGCGGTACTGCATGTGCAGAACGTCGAATCGCTGAGCAACTTCGTGCACTCTGCACATTGGGTGGTGGTTCCTCGCTGACTAGCGTGAGCGAAAACATTCCCCCAGCTTGAAGGACGCTCATGGCTCGCTTGGCTCACGCAGACGACTTCGCCCTCTCCCGTGTCACCCCCGAGGCGCAGAAGCCCTGGTTCGGTATCGCAGTGCAGCGATTCGGTCAGGTCTCCGCACTCTCCCAGTTCCTCCTCGGCGCCACGCTCGGCTACAGCATGACCTTCGGCGAAGCTGCGCTTGCGTTGCTGCTCGGCTCGATCATCCTCGAGGTGATCATGTGCATCGTCGGCATCATCGGCCAGAAGGAGGGCCTGAACACGGCGCTCCTCGCCCGCTGGACCGGCTTCGGCGAGATCGGCGCCTCGCTCGTCGGCCTTGCGATCGGCATCAGCCTGATCGGCTGGTTCGGCATCCAGAGCGCCATCTCGGCCGAGTCGCTCGACGTGCTCATGCCGGGCGTCATGCCCGCCTGGGCGTGGAGCCTCATCTTCGGCCTCATCGTGACGGCGATCGTCGCGTTCGGCTTCAAGGGCATGCAGTGGCTCGCGAACATCACGGTGCCGCTGTTCCTCATCCTCGTGGGCTGGTCGGTCATCAGCGAGCTCGCGCAGCACGACATCGTCGAGCTCCTCACCGGCCCCGCCCCCGGCCCCGCCATGAGCGTCTGGACCGGTACCGGCATCGTCGCCGGCGGCCTCATCGTCGGCGCGATCATCACCGCCGACATGACGCGCTTCAACCGCTCGAAGGCCGACGTCATCAAGCAGACCGTCGTCGGCGTCAGCCTCGGCGAGTTCGTGATCGGCCTCGCCGGCGTGCTCCTCGCCCACGCGGCGGCCTCCGGCAACATCGTCGCCATCGTGACCTCGTCGATCGGCTTCGTCGGCCTCATCATCGTGATCACCGGCACGCTGAAGATCAACGACTGGAACCTGTACTCCTCGACGCTCGGCCTCGTCAACTTCATCTCGACGGCCTTCAACCGCAACCTGCACCGCGTGACCACGACGATCGTGCTCGGCGTCGTGGGCTCGGTGCTGGCCGCCGTCGGCATCCTCGGCCAGTTCACCGAGTTCCTCATCATCCTGGGCGTCGCCTTCCCGCCCATCGCGGGCATCATGGTCGCCGAGTACTTCGTGGTGAAGCGCTGGCGCACCGACCTCGACGAGACGCGCGAGTCCGGCCGGCTTCCCGAGACCGCCCCGCGCATCGTGCCGGCGACGATCGTCATCTGGGTGGTCTCCGCGCTCGTCGGCTACTTCGTCACGTGGGGCATTCCACCCGTGCTCTCGCTCGTCGTGTCGATGGTGCTCTACATCGTCGCCGGCAAGCTCGGCTGGGTGAGGGGCATCGGCACCGCGCGCACCAACCAGGTCGAGGCGCCCGTCGAGCAGGTCTCGGCCCGGTCCTAGTCGACAGTCCCCCGAACTTCGCATCACACGCACCACCCAGAAAGCGAGAACCATGCATATCGGCATCGACGTCGGCGGCACCAACACGGATGCAGTGCTCATGGACGGCACGCGAGTACTCGCGGGCGTCAAGCACTCCACCACTCCGGATGTCACGAGCGGCATCGTGCAGGCGATCGAAGACCTGCGATCGGGCCACGCGTTCGCGGGCACCGACATCGATGCGGTCATGATCGGCACGACCCACTTCATCAACGCCCTCGTGCAGGCGAAACGACTCGCCCCGACGGCGGCCCTGCGACTCGGCCTGCCCGCGACGAAGGCGCTGCCGCCGCTCGTCGACTGGCCGGCGCCGCTCGTCGAGGCGATCAGCGCGAAGAGCTACCTCGCGCACGGCGGCTACGAGTTCGACGGCCGCCCGATCTCCCCGCTCGACCCCGAGGAGTTGCGCGGCCACGCTGCGGACATGAAGGCGAACGGCATCCGCTCGGTCGCGATCTCCTCGGTGTTCAGCCCGGTCAACCACGACCTCGAGGTCGAGGCCGGCCGCATCATCGCCGAGGAGCTCGGACCGGACGTCGCCATCTCGCTCTCGCACGAGATCGGCCGCATCGGCCTGCTCGAGCGCGAGAACGCGACGATCATCAACGCGGCGCTGCGCGAGCTCGCCTCGGAGATCGTCGACGGCCTCACGGCCGCCGTGCGCAAGCAGGGCATCGAGGCACCCATCTTCCTCAGCCAGAACGACGGCACCCTCATGGACGAGGACTACGTGCGCCTCTACCCCGTCGCCACCTTCGCGTCGGGCCCGACGAACTCGATGCGCGGCGCCGCCCTCACGAGCGGCCTCGACACCTGCGCCGTCGTCGACGTCGGGGGCACGACCGCCGACATCGGCCTGCTCATCAACGGCTTCCCGCGCGAGACGTCGAACGAGGTCAAGGTCGCGGGCATCCGCACGAACTTCCGCATGCCCGACGTGCTCTCGCTCGGCATCGGCGGCGGCAGCATCGTCGACGTCGAGACAGGCGAGGTCGGCCCCGAGTCGGTCGGCTACCGCCTCACGACCGAGGCACTGGTCTTCGGCGGTTCGACCCTGACCGCGACCGACATCGCGGTCGCCGCGGGCCGCGCCGAGGTGGGCGACGCCTCGAAGGTCGCTCACCTCGACCCGGCGCTCGTCGAGCGTGTGCTCGCGCGCATCGCCGAGCGCGTCGCCGAGGCCGTCGACCGCATGCGCACCTCCCCCGAGCCGATCCCGGTCGTGGCGGTCGGCGGCGGCTCGATCCTGCTGCCCGATGCCCTGCCGCTCTTCGGCGGGGTGCACCGGCCAGAGAACTACGCCGTCGCGAACGCGATCGGCGCCTCCATCGCCCAGGTGGGCGGCGAGATCGACAAGGTCTACGCGATCGAGCCGGGCCGCCGCGACGAGGCGCTCGCCGCGGTGCGCGCCGAGGCCGTCGACAAGGCGATCGCCGCGGGCGCCTCGCCCCGTTCGGTCGCGATCGTCGACTTCGACGAGGTTCCCATCCCGTACCTGCCGGGCAACGCCACGCGCATCCGCGTCAAGGCCGTCGGCGACCTCGACATGGGGGCCTGACATGAGCTGGACGATCACGGCCGCCCAGATCCCCGACATCGCCCGCGGGGCCGCGGTGCTCGGCACCGGCGGCGGCGGCGACCCCTACATCGGCGCACTGCTCGCGACGCAGGCGCTGCTCGAGCACGGCGACGTCACGGTCGTCTCGCTCGACGAGGTGCCAGCCGATGCCGTCGTGCTGACCGTCGCCATGATGGGCGCTCCGACCGTCATGGTCGAGAAGCTGCCGAGTCTCGACGAGGTCACCGCGCCCGTGCATGCGCTCGGCACCTACCTCGGCCGCCCGGTGACGCACATCGCGTGCGCCGAGATCGGCGGAGTGAACTCCACGATCCCGATCGCCGCCGCCGCAGCACTCGGGTTGCCGCTGCTCGACGCCGACGGCATGGGCCGCGCCTTCCCCGAGCTGCAGATGGTGCTGCCGACGCTCTACGGCGTCACCGCCTCACCCCTCGCGTTCAGCGACGAGAAGGGCAACACCGGCGTGCTGCAGACGGTCGACAACAGCTGGACCGAGCGCATCGCGCGCGTCGCCTGCGTCGAGATGGGATGCTCCGTCATGATCTCCGGCTTCTCGATGTCAGGCGATCAAGCCCGCGAAGCACTCGTGCCCGACTCGCTCACCCTCTGCGCCGAGATCGGCCGCACGATCGTCGCGGCACGCGCCGAGAAGGCCGACCCGGTCGACGCCGCCGTCCGACTGCTCGGCGGCCGCGAGCTCTTCGCGGGCAAGGTCGTCGACGTGCAGCGCGCGACCACGACCGGCTTCGCACGCGGCACGGCGCGCATCGATGGCACGGATGCCTCGGTCACCCTGTCGTTCCAGAACGAGCACCTGATCGCCGAATCCGACGACGGCGCGATCCTCGCGACGACCCCCGACCTGATCATGGTGCTCGACCACGACTCGGGCGAGCCGATCACGACCGAGGCCCTTCGCTACGGGCAGCGGGTGCGCGTGATCAGCGCGCCGAGCGACGAGCGCTGGCACTCGCCGGAGGCGCTCGCGATGGTGGGCCCCGGGTACTTCGGCTACGACCTGCCCTCGCACCGCTTCGACGGCACCGTCGAGGCGCCGGGCGGGGCATCCGTGGAGGCGGCCGCATGAGCTGGCAGCTGACCGCGGCCGACCTGCCCGACCTCGCCCGCGGCGCGACCCTGCTCGGCACCGGTGGCGGCGGCGACCCGTACATCGGCAAGATGCTCGTGGAGCGGGTGCTCGGCGACGGCTCGATCACGATCCTCGACCCCGACGAGCTCGACGACGACCTCTTCGTCATCCCCACCGCCCAGATGGGCGCGCCGACCGTCATGATCGAGAAGATCCCGGCGGGCACCGAGCCGACGCTCGCACTCCGCACCCTCGAAGAGCATCTCGGCAAGCGAGCGGATGCCACGATGCCGATCGAGTGCGGCGGCATCAACTCGATGATCCCGCTCATCGTCGCAGCCGAGACCGGGCTCCCGGTCGTCGACGCCGACGGTATGGGCCGCGCCTTCCCCGAGCTCTCGATGGAGACGTTCGCCGTGTACGGGGTGCACGGTTCGCCCCTGGCCCTCGCGGGCGAGCGCGGCGAGCAGGTCATCATCGACACGGGCGACGACGACCGGCAGATGGAGTGGCTCGCCCGTGGCATCACGATCCGGCTGGGCGGTGTCGGGCACATCGCCGAGTACGCGATGAGCGGCGCCGACGTGAAGCGCACGGCGGTGCCGCGCACGATCTCGATGGCGCTCGCGCTCGGTCGGGCGATCCGCCTCGCCCGCGAATCGCACCGTTCGCCGTTCGAGGCGATCGCCGACACGCTCGCGCCGACGCTCTACTCGCACATGCGGGAGCTCTTCGTCGGCAAGGTGACCGACGTCGAGCGACGAACGACCGACGGGTTCGCGAAGGGTCGTGCGGTGATCTCGCCGCTCGATCCGGCGAGCGCGGAGACGTTCGAGATCTCGTTCCAGAACGAGAACCTCGTGGCGCGGCGGGGCGGCGAGGTCGTCGCGATCGTGCCCGACCTCATCTGCGTCGTCGATCACGAGTCAGCGGAGCCGATCACCACCGAGGGCCTGCGGTACGGCCAGCGGGTTCGCGTGCTCGGCATCTCGACGCCCGAGATGATGCGCACCGACGCGGCACTGCGGGCGTTCGGCCCGTCGGCGTTCGGTCTGACCGACCCCTTCGTGCCGGTGGAGTCGCGCGCCTAGGCTTGACGCATGGCGAGAACCCTCGAGCACGCTCAGTTGGCTGCGCTCGCGCGAGGGTTCTCACTGCTCGGCTCGGGCGGCGGCGGCACGACGACCATGCTCGAGCTGGCGCTGGACGGTGACGAGCACTGGCCGGTCACGCTGCACGAACTCGGCGACCTCGACCCGGCGCTGCCGTGCCTCGGCGCGGCCTTCGTCGGCTCGACCATGCTGCTCGGCGAGCGGCTTCCCGGCGCGGCCCCGTTCGCGCGGCTGATCGCGGCGGCCGAACGCTGGCTCGGTCACCCGGTGCCCGTGGTCTGCTCGCTCGAGGGCGGCGGTCTGAACGGACTCACCCCGTTCACCCTCGCGGGCGACCGGCTCCTCGTCGACGCCGACCTGACCGGCCGGGCGGTGCCGGGTCTCGACCAGATGTCGCTGCTCGTGGATCGGGTGCCCGGCGTCATCGCCGCGTGCGACACCGGCGCGGGCGGGGTGATGCTCGTCGAGACCGATCGACCGATCGACCTCGAACGAGTGATCCGCTCGGCCATCATCCAGGTGGGCGGCGTCGGCGGCACCGTCTTCGCCGGCTTCACGGTGGGAGATCTCGTCGAGCACTCGGTGCACGGCAGCACGCGGCGGGCACTCGAGCTCGGCACCGCGTTCCTCCGAGCGCGGTCGGCTCCCCTGCCCGAGCTGGCGACGGCACTCGGCGGCCGGGTGCTCGGCCAGGGCCGCATCACCGCCGTCGAGCCCGATCCTCGCGACCCCTACGTCAACTCGATCGGCGTCGACGGCGAGCACGGCCAGGTGCATCGCATCCTCACCCGTTCCGAGACGCTCGCGTTCATGACCGACGGGCGCCTCGAGGCCTCCGCTCCGACGATCATCGTCGTGCTCGATGCGGTGTCACGCGACATCCTCGAGGTGACCGACCTCACCCTCGCGCGCACGGTCGCCGTGCTCGAACTGCCGGCACCGGGCTGGTGGTCTGTGCGCGACGAGCGCCTTCGCCACGTCGTGCCGTCGGCGTACGGCCTCGCAGACCTCGACGGAGTCGCATGAACGAAGAACTCCGGCTGAGCGCGCTGCTCGCACATCCCGTCAACGGCGGCCTGCGGGTCGTGGCCGGTCCGACTGACGCCTCGTGGGCCGATGTCGCCGTCGAGACGACCGAGGCCGAACTGCCCGAGCGGGGAGAAGCCGGCATCGCGATCCTCACCGCTCCCCCTCCCGCCACCCCGTGGCAGCGGGATGCGCTCATCCGCCGCACCCGGGACCGCGGGTTCCTGGCGCTCGCCGTGCCCGGCGCCGACGACTTCGGCGCGGGCAGCCGCAGCCTCGCTGCCCGGCTCGGGTTGACGCTCCTGCACGTCGACAAGCCGATGCAGCTCGCGAAGGCGTGCTGGCACCTGCTCGAGGCCCGCGACGCGCTCACCCTCGGTTACGTGCGAAAGGTCGCCCAGTCGATCGAATACCACGCCGAAGGTCTCTCCGACCTGCTGCGGCACCTGAGTTCGAGCGTCGGCCACGGAATCGCCCTCGTCGATTCCGAGGGCGTGCTGTTCGAGGCCGGCGGGCGGCTCGATGCATCGGTGCACGCGGCGATCGACTTCGCGCCGTGGCTGGATCTCGCGAGGGCCGGCGCGGGCGCCGCGGCATCCGTCCGGGTCGACAGCCCGAGCCGTGAGGGGCTGCGAATCGCCTTCTTCGGCGACGGTCTCAGCGACCCGCAGTTGAGCGGCCTGGCGGTCGCCGCCGAGGTCGCGATGCCGGCGGTCGCCGCGCGCATCCTGATCGACGAGGTCGCCGAGGTGAGCGACGCGTCGGTGTCGTCGGCGGTGCTGCGCGACTTCATCGACCTGCGCGGTGCGCCGGATGCCGACGTCGAGCGGCGAATGCTCGAGCGCGGATGGCGCACGGCCGGTTACCACCTCGCCTTCCGCATCATCGGCCGCGCCCGACTCGACACGTTCCAGTTGCTGCGCTTCGTCACGCGCGGGCTCGGCGCCGTTTCGGCCGACTCCCACGCGACGACGAGCGGCCGCGGGGTGACCGGGTGGCTCACCTTCGCCGAACCGCCGGCCGCACAGCAGGTCGAGGGGTACATCACGGCGCTCCGCGCCCTGCATGTGGCCGCCCGCCGCGATTTCAACGTCGCCACGGGGGTCGGTTCGGTCGAGAACGGATCCGCCGGCCTCACGGCGTCGCTCAGTGAAGCAGCGGATGCCGCGCGCATCGCGGTCGATCGTTCGGCGACGGGCTGGTTCGTGCGCGTCGACGGGCTCGGCCTGGAACAACTGCTGCTCGCATGGACGGGCAACGACACCTTCGTACCCGCCGCGAGGTCGCTGCTCGCCCCGCTGCAGGATGGCGGCGGCGAACTGCTCGAGACCCTGTCGGCCTATCTCGACCACGAGTCCGGCATCGCGGCGACGGCTGCGGCGCTCGGGCTGCATCGCAACACCGTGTCGGTGCGCATCCAGCGGGCGCAAGAGTTGCTCGGCGTCGACATGGCCGATCCCGAGGCGCGGCTCGCGCTGCACCTCGCCTGCCGGGCCGTGCGCGAGTCGGGCTGATGCGACGTCGGTCGCCGTGTTCTCTGGCGCGCGACCTCAGAGCCGCAGCGGCCCCGAGCCGTGTTCGCCGAGCTCGTCGTCGGGGTTCAGCAGTCGGCACGCCTTCATCGAGAGGCAGCCGCAGCCGATGCACCCCGTCAGCTCGCGTTCGAGTTGTTCGATGCCGAGTCGGCGCAGTTCGAGCTGCCGCTTCCAGCGGCGCGACGCCGCCTGCCAGTCCTCATGACTCGGCGTCGTGTCGAGCGGCACGTTCTCGAACGCCGTCTGCACGTCGGAGAGCGGGATGCCGAGGCGCTTGGCGACCGAGATGAGCGAGACCCGGCGCAGCATGTGCCGCGGGTAGCGACGCTGATTGCCGCCGGTGCGGTGCGAGGCGATGAGCCCGAGGTCTTCGTAGAAGCGCAGCGCCGACGGCGCCACGCCGGTGCGCCGGCTCATCTCGCCGACGGTTAGCAGTTCGTCGGGCGCGTGCCGGCCGGCCGCGACCTCGTCGGCTGCGGTCCCGTCGACGGGGCCGCCCGCGTCGATCGGCAGTGCGTCACGCTGCGACATCCAACCCCCTTCATTTGACTTCAAGGGTACTTGAGGTTTTACGGTAGAGGCATGCGAATCGTGAAGTCGGTGACATCGAGATGACCTATGTGATCGCGCTGCCGTGCGTCGACGTCAAAGACAAGGCCTGTATCGACGAGTGCCCCGTCGACTGCATCTACGAGGGCGAACGATCGCTCTACATCCACCCCGACGAGTGCGTCGACTGCGGTGCCTGCGAACCCGTCTGCCCCGTCGAGGCCATCTACTACGAAGACGACCTGCCCGAGATGTGGTCCGACTACTACAAGGCCAACGTCGAGTTCTTCGAGATCTCTCCGGGCGGCGCCCCGGCGCTCGGCTCGCCGGGTGGGGCGGCGAAGACCGGCGTGCTGCCCTTCGACCACCCGATCGTCGCGGCGCTGCCGCCGCAGGCGACGCATTCATGACGGGCGCCGCGATCTCGAACGACCCGAGCACCCGCACCGCCGCCGCACCCCCCGCATCCGCCGCCGCACCCCCTGCCGCCCCCGTCGACACCACCGCCGCGTTCAAGACCGCGTTCCGCGATCACCCGGCGGGCGTCGCGCTCATCACCGGCATGACCCCCGACGGCCCCGTCGGCCTGACCGCGTCGAGCGTCGCCTCGGTGTCGGCCGAGCCGCCCGCCCTCTCGTTCTCGGTGACGCGGGCCACGGGCTCGGCCGGTGGGCTGCTCGCCGCAGACAGCGTGCTCGTGCACTTCCTCGGCGCCCAGCACGTCGACGTCGCGCAGGCGTTCGCGCACTCGGGCCGGCCGCGGTTCACGCCCGAGCAGGGGTGGTCGCGCCTCGAGACCGGTGAGCCGTGGCTCGCCGACTCCCCCGCGGCGCTGCGCTGTCGTACGCTGCACGTGGTGCAGGTCGGCGGTTCCTCGCTCGTCGTCGCCGAGGTGATCGACGTGCTGCTCGGCGAGCAGGCGCCGTCGCTCGTCTACCGTGACCGCCGATTCCACCGTCTCGACCACGACACCCCCGAACTCTGAGCTGTCAGCCCGCCGCAAGCACCCGCGAGCGGCACATCGAAAGGAAGCACCAGGATGCCCGCCTATTCACTGCCCGACCTGCCCTACGACTACTCCGCGCTCGAGCCGCACATCTCGGCGACGATCATGGAGCTGCACCACTCGAAGCACCACCAGGCCTACGTCACGGGTGCGAACACGGCGCTCGAACAGCTCGCCGAGGCGCGCGAGAGCGGCAACCTCGCGAACGTCAACAAGCTCGAGAAGGACCTCGCGTTCAACCTCGGCGGTCACATCAACCACAGCGTCTTCTGGCAGAACATGTCGCCCGACGGCGGCGGCTCCCCCGCGGGCGAGCTGGCCGCGGCGATCGACGACGGCTTCGGCTCGTTCGACGCGTTCCGCGCGCACTTCACGGCGACGGCGCTCGGCGTGCAGGGCTCTGGCTGGGCGGTGCTCGCGTGGGACTCGGTGGGCGCGCGCCCCGTGATCTTCCAGCTCTTCGACCAGCAGGGCAACGCGCCGCTCGGCGTGACCCCGCTGCTGCAGCTCGATGTCTGGGAGCACGCCTACTACCTCGACTACCGCAATGTGCGCGCCGACTACGTGAAGGCATTCTGGGAGATCGTGAACTGGGCCGATGTGCAGGCGCGGTTCGCAGCTGCCAGCACCGCGACGGCCGGTCTGATCGTGCCGAGGGCCAGCTGAGCACTCCGCCCGAACCCCCTCGCGCGCCACGGCGCCGGCGCCGACCGCGCCGGCGCCCCTCGGTCGCGCTGCTCTCGGTGCAGCTTCGGCGCTACGCGCTCGCGGCCATCGTCGTGCTCACCGCGATCGGCACGCTCATCGCCTGGCTGAACCGGTGAGCCGCCCGCCGACGCAACCGAGCTGAGTTCTGCTCGGTTGAGCTGCTCAACTGAGTTCTGCTCGATGCCCCGTCTCGGCTAAGATGGGAAGTTCTGCGTCAAGCGACCCTCGAGGTCGCCGAAAGGGAGGAACTCCGCGATGACCACGGAATCCGTGTGGATGACCCCGGCCGCGTTCGAGCGGCTGGAAGCAGAACTCGCCGAGCTCTCGCGGCCCGGCCGAACGCTGACCGACACCGAGCAGGCACGCGCGACCGAGCTTCGCGCCACGATCCGCAATGCCGAGGTCGGCCTGAAGCCCGACGACGGCCTCGTCGAGCCCGGCATGCGCATCACCGTTCGCTTCGACGACGACGCCGAACCCACGAGCTTCCTGCTCGGCAGCCGTGAGCTCGCCGACCTCGACGCGGCCGTCGACCTCGACGTGTACTCGCCGACCTCGCCGCTCGGCGCGGCCATCACGGGTCGCTACGTCGGCGACACCGTTTCGTATCAGGCGCCGAACCGCGCCATGCAGGTCACGGTGCTCGAAGCGGTGCCGTTCGGCTGAAATACCATGAGCGAGCGGATGCCGCGGGGTGCATGCACCCC